>CAZFKF010000875.1:0-3224 GCA_964518805.1 uncultured Planctomycetaceae bacterium
GAAGTCGTCAGGTCGTCGTCATCGTCTCCCGAGGACCTCCTCCGCTTCTTCTTCTCCTGCTTGCGGAGCGTGGGGTCGAAGACAGCGTTGCAGAAGCGGCACTTCGCAGCCCCATCGGCGATCATCTCTCCGCACATGGGGCAGGGATGGCGGCCGGGCTCGGACGACGTCTGAGGCGCGGCGGGCTGGGCGAAATCCTCATCGGTGAAATGCCCCGGGGTGAGGCCGCCAAGCGGCGTTTGCACGGGGTAGGTGTCGTCGACGAGAATGCCCGTCGGCGGAGGCGACGACGGGGGCGGCGACGCCGCTGGCGGAGTACCGGTCACTTCCTCGGCGTCCAAGATCTTCTCGGGGAACCGCATCACCTGCCCGCACTTGGGGCACTTCGCGCGATGGCCGGCCATCGAGTCCGGCACCTTCAACTTCTGGCTGCATCCAGGGCAATGCACGATGATAGGCACGTTTCGCTCCTTATTCTTGCCAACATCCTCCGCATCCTCCGTATCCTCCGCGGTGAATTCGCGATCTCACCGCGGAGGACGCGGAGTAACGATTACAGGCCACCTTCGCGCCGCAGCAAGACTTGTCTAGCGGGATGGTTTGATCTGGAACTCCAGCACGGTCTTTCCCAGGACGACCTGGTCGCCCTGCTGAAGGACGTGGCGTTTGATGGGGATACCGTTGACGTAAGTCCCGTCGCGGGTGTTACAATCTTCGAGCTCGAAGCGCCCGCCGCGGTTGTGGATCAGGGCGTGGCGCGGCTCGATGGCCTCGTCCTTGAACAAGTAGACCTCGGCCTTGGGCGAACTGCCCAACACCGTGGGATCGCGGTAGAGAACGAACTGTTTACCGGCCAAAGGCCCGGCGCGCATGAGGAGCCAGGCGGTCTTGGTCCACCCTTCGACCAGTCCGACGAACAGCCCCACCATGAGCCCGATGATCACGAAGCCGATCGCGCGGCTGAGCGTGGCCTTGTGGTCGGGTCCGGTAAAGAAGATGTCGATGGGGTCGAACGCCAACCCGCCGACCAGTCCTCCGAGCACCGCTCCGACCAGCCCGTTGAAGATCACCTTCTTCTCGCGGAGGGCGATGCCCTGCCCCAGCCCCGCGGGGATCGCCGACAGAGCCCAGGCCGACGCCCGCCCCATCATGAAGACCACCAGGGCAAATCCGGTGAACATTTCGCCGGGCTGCGCGTTTTTTTCGAGACTCCCTGCGACCTCTGTCATGATCACGAAGAGAATGCCGGTGGGTATGAGGGCGACAAGGCCGCCACCAAATCCCACCCCCAGCCCGACCAGCCCGCAGACCGCGGCCCGCCCCAGGTTCCGGCACATGATTCCCTCGGCCGCGCCGAGAAACAGTCCGACAAATGCCGACACGGTGGGGAAGAAGAGAATCGCCGACAGGGAGGCGCCCTCGTGGAGACGCGCGTCGTCGAAGAACGGCTCGAAGATCGCCCAGGCCGCCAGGGCCCCCAGGCCACTGGCGATGGCCAGGTAGAACCAACTGGAATAGATGACGCGGATCACCAGCGGCTGCGGGGCCAATGGGCCCACGTCGCGTCGCAGGGCTTCGTGCATCTGGAGGTAATTCTCGACCTGCGGCGAGTACAAGTCGTCGCGGTTCAGGCGGATCGCCTCGTTCGGACCTGGCATCATGGCACCTGTTCGTCTTCCCGCCACGTCTCCCGTAGGGCGGACCAAGCGCAGCGCAGGCCCACCATCGCCTGCGGTTGGCAATGGGTTCTGGTGGGCCTGCGCTGCGCTTGGCCCACCCTACAACCTACGCCTTGTCACGTTCATTTGGATTCGGACGGTGTTTTCGGTTCTTGCTGGCCGCTTTGGTCGGCAGCCGGCTTCTGCGCTGGCCTGCGATCGGCCGCACCGGCGTTGGTCAACGCCTGCAACTCGGCCTGTTTGGCGGCGATAACTTGGGCCACGGCACGGCTCTCGTCCGGGCTCAAGGCATACCGTTCCCGGACCTGGACGAGATGCTCGCTGGTCTTGCGCAGGTCGTCGCGGATCTCGTCCCACTGCGCCTTCTTCTCGGCCCCTTCTTCGCCGGCCAGTTGTACGTGCTCCTTCGCCAAGCTCTGGGTGGCCGCAGAGATCTTGTCCAGGTTCGCCGCGGCCGCATCGAGGTACTCGCCCAATCCCGGACGGAGACCTTTCCAGATCCCATAGTGGGCCACGGTTCCTTCGATCAGCATGCGATGCTCCCAGGTGCTTCGCACCGCGGCCAACGCGTACCCGACGAGAAACACCGCCAGGTAGACAAGCCCTTGGCGCACGACCGTCAAGAGCGGCATCGAGTCTGCAACCGGCTGCGAGGCCGGCGGCGGGGCGGTGCCCATCCAGCGTGCCCCGGCGGGTTCCCGCTCGGCGGCCTGCTCGGCCCCGACGTAGATCTGCTCGCCCACCCAGTAATGCGGCATGAGGGCCGGTTTGCCGTTGCGCCAAGCGAAGACGCCCTCGGTCTTCGCCACCGGATCGACCACGTAGGCCACCTGCCCCGGATTCGAGAAAAAGTGCTCCTGGATGAAAGCGTCTCGCTCGGAAAGGAAGATCCCGAACGTGGGATGGGTGTGGTACCAGCCCACGATCCGCAGGTGGGCGAAGCGGGTGTCCATCTCGCGATGGATCGAGTTCCACGCCTCGTGCGTGAACGTCACCTCGCCCGATCTGCTCGCCGCCTCGTCGCAGCGGACGAATTCGGAGATGGCCACGAACGGGCCGGACGCGTCGCCATGCCACTGGCCCACCAGCACTCCGCCCACTTCAACCGACGTGTCTTCCTGGGCGTGCCTGGCGATCTGCGAGTGCACCTCTGGCGTGAAATAGACGCGAAAATCGGGCTTGCCCGTCCCGGGAAACTCCATGGCCGGGTTGTCCTGTGCGCGGAGTTCACCGGCGTCGGGCGAGTGGCGGATCGCAGACGCCGGACCGAATCGCAACGTCTCGGCGGCGCCGGAATCCTCGATGCGGCGATTCGGTGCGTCGTTCTTCGGCCGATTCTTACTCATCGGTACACCTGTGGGCCAGCGATCCCAGGACCCGCCGCCGATCGGCTGCAAATTCGTAGTGGCGCTGATCGAGTCCCCGCCGTCCGGTCAGCACGTCCCAGGCTGGGACGCCGATCTCGGCCAGCGTGCGATACAGGAACGGCGCGCGCCCGTCGATCGTGTGAAACGTGTTCGCCGCGCGGTGCCGATTGCAGCGCGG
>CAZFKF010000876.1:0-3221 GCA_964518805.1 uncultured Planctomycetaceae bacterium
GTCCCGGTCCGTGTGCTCGTTGACAACGATGCCCGTGTGGAATCCGGTCACGATCACGTTTCGTAGCACGGTCAGAGCCCCGTGGTTGATCGCCGGAGTGACGAGTCCCTTGGTGCCATGGGTCGGTTTGGAGGCCTGCACATTGTACACGCCCGTATTGACGATCACGTTCTCAATCCGGCACTGCTGCACCCACTCGAGATCGATGCCGCCGATCCGCGGGTTGTCATAGGTCCTCACCTCGAGGTCCTTGATTACCGCATGGACTCCGGAGAAGCTGCCGGGTTGGGCGCCGGCGGGAACGGCGGAAATGACTGCGGGGCCGGATGTGGCGAGGCTCTTGATGATGGTGTTGTTGCTCGGGAGTTCGAGCCGGCCCACGGTCCCGAAAACGGACGCCGGCTGGCTTTCGCCCACGATTTCCAGTGAGATCCACTTGGGGGCCTCGACGGCCGGGATCGTGATCCGGCCGCAATACACGCCGGCCGGCAAGTACATCCGCCCGCCTCCGGCGTCGATCACCGCCTTGAGACAGGCCGAGAACGCCCCCGTATTATCCGTCTTGCCGTCGCCCACCGCTCCGTAACGGAGGACATTGAACGCCGTCGCTTCCGCGGGACCGGAACGCGAGATCACCTTCTCAGCTCCGTGCACTCGACCGAAACCGCTGAAGACAAGCGAACAGCACGTCGCCATCGACAACATTGCCGCTTTCAGGACGCGCCCGGTCCTTGCCTGATACGCTTGTTGAAAGGTTGTTCGGCGCATCACTTTTCGATCGACAGCGCCCCCACACGGACGTCTTCCTATTCGCATCGCCCTTCCCTCGCTTGTTGTGAAACGCCAACGCTTTTCAGCCAGCAGGTTTCGGCCTCACCGACAAGGCCGTCGCGGGAGCGTCATGTTGGCAACGCTCGCTCCAAAGACCTTCCCGTCCGATCCCGTCAGGAAGACAACATACTCTTCCCGATACATGCCCGGCGGACACACGAAAACGTTCCGCGCCGCCGGGATCAGCCGATAATCCAACTCGTTTTCGATCATGGCGTAGAGATGGCCGTGACGCACGCTCACCACGAGCGGAATGTAGGCCGGGCCGTAGGAACCGGTGAATTCCGCCCAGGACGGCGGAACCTCGGGCGACCGGCGCGGGTCCACCCGGCTGAACTTCTGGTCCATCGCGGTGAACGCCGTCGTCTTGCCATCTGCACCGCGCTCGAACCGGATTGGCTCGGCATTCATCAACCGGCCGTCGGCAAGGAACTTCAGCGGCTCCACGGGCACCAGCGAGATCTTCTGGCCCGCGATGTCGCCGGTGAGTTTGTCGCCGTCGACCTCGATTCTTGCCCAGTGGCTTGGCGATTCGTATTCGCCGACCAGTGCGGCGAGGTCCTGCGGCGCGAGTTGGATAGGCTTTGGCTCCGGTGGCGGCTTCTCGCCGAGTCTGGCCTCGACCAGGAGCGACAGGGCGGTGTTGGTCAGCTTGGCCACCGGTCCGGTGGCGATGTCCTCGTTGCTGAGTACGACGACGCCGAGTTTTACGTCCGGCAGGAACGCCACGGACGACGTGTGACCGTAGACCGCACCCATATGGCCCAGCGACTTATGGGCGCGGAACTTGCCCGCCATGAAACCGAGGCCAAAGCCGGTCTCGGCCGTGACCAACTGTGGCGTGCCCATCTCGGCCAGGGTCTTGGGCGAGAGGATCTGTCGGCCCTGGGCACGGCCGTCCGCCGCCAGCACCGTGAGGAATCTCGCCAGATCCTCCGCGGTCGCAAACAGATTTCCGGCCGGCACCGTGCCCAGGTCGAAGACCGGCGCCTCGCCGGTGGTGAATCCGCCGCGTCCGTCGGCGATCCGCATGAAGCTCGGCGACAGACGCCCCGGCGGGACCTGTTTCAGCAAGAACCACGAGTTGCTCATGCCGATCGGCCCGAGCACGTGCTCCTGCTGGTACCGTTCGTAGGGCATGCCGGCGACGGTAACGAGAATCTGCCCGGCGACCGACGGGGCGATGTTCGAATAGCGGGTCTTGGTGTTCGGCGGATTCAAGAGCGGGCACGAACGGACCGACGCCACCGTGTCGGCAAGACCGGGCTGCGAACCGTCGAGATAGCCGCCCACGGGCGACTCGCGAACCATGCCCGACCGGTGACAGAGGATTTGTCGCAGCGTGACGGGCGGTGCGTCTTGCACCGGCGGCACCATCGAGAACTGCCGGCCGTAGAGGTCGATCGGGGCGTCGAGGTCCAACTTGCCTTGCTCGACCAACTGCATGATCGCCACGGCATTGAAGACCTTCGAAATCGAACCGGCGCGGAACACCGTATCCCGCCTTGCCGTGCCGAACCCCTCCGCGTAGACGATGCGCTGATCGTCCACCAGGGCCACGCAAATACCGCGGATGCCGTGCAGCGCCATCTGCTCCCGGACCGCTTGCCCGAGATGTGCGACGGCGCGTGTGTAATCGACGCCGAACCCGGGTTCGGCCGCGATCGACAGCCCTTTCAGAATCCAGGGCAACATGCAGCAGGCAAGTCGTCCGACGCTCGCAGTCTTCCGCATCGTTTCGTCCCTTGATTCGAGTTCTTACATCCGCATCAGCGTCTCCGCCACCAAGATGCCGACAAACGCACCAATGGCGTAGCCCCAGATACCCACGAGAATCGCCGGCAGCACCAGGGCGGACCATCCGCGCGAGATCGCCATTGCGGCCGAGGTCGAGGGTCCGCCCAGGGTGGCGTTGATGCACAACAACAGTTCTTCCAAGCCGAACCCCAAGACCTTGCCGAGCACGAGCGTCACCACGACGTTGATGACCGCAATGATCGCGCAGAAGACGAACAGCAGCGGAACGTTCCAGAGCACCGCCGCCAAATCGGCAGGCAGCCCGATGGTGAAAAGGAAGAGGTAGAGCATGTAGCCACCGAACTCCTCCGGCCCATTCACCGACTGCAACTGCCGATGGAAGAGCGTGGCCATGGCCAGCGAGACCGCCGTGATGAGCACGAAATGGTTGGTCAGCAGCGTCTGAACGATCTGGACGATGAGGCTCGATCGGCTGGTGTCGCCAAACGCCGCGCCCAGCACGCCGCCGAGTCGCTCGGCTGCGGCCACGGCCACCAGGGCGAAGGCTAGCCCCTTGGCGATGTCCAACAGCCCGATGCCTTTGCGGCACCAGTGTTCGGCGGCGAGGTTTCTCGCAGAGTCGCTGTCGGTCT
>CAZFKF010000877.1:0-3220 GCA_964518805.1 uncultured Planctomycetaceae bacterium
CGGTGGTCAAGTTGCCCGAGATACCCGATTGGCTGACGAGTTCCTTGAGGATCCGCCAGTGCTCTTCCGTCTCGCGCACGAGCCGTATGTTCGGATGGTCAAGCCACGCGTCGATCCGCTCGATGGCCTGGGCGGCACCCAGCGGCGACGCAAACACCTGGGCATTGGTGCTCAGGCGGAGGAATCCCAGCAAGACAACCCACGGCAGCCCGACGGGCTCATCCCCGGCGAGCGTCGTCTCCCACCACGATCGAATCGCCTCGTGCCCGGAAGCGTCCCGGTTCACCGCGTACAAGAGCACGTTGAGATCGACGATCTTCATTTCCGGCGAGCCAACTTCTCCCGGACCTCCGCATCCTCCAGCAACGCCGCCAGAACCAGGGCCTTGGTGAGGTCGACCTTGGGCGGGCCCATGCGGAAGACCTTCTCCCGGTAGGGGCGAGCTGGTTTGCGCGCCTCCCGAAGGGCGATCATCCCCTCGCGCAGAGCCCGGTTGACGACTTTGGTAAACGGCACGCCTTCCTCGTGTGCCTGCTCATTCAGTTCGCGCATCAAATCGTCGTCGATCCGCACCGTGGTTCTCATAATGGCATCATAGCATCTCATCGGGTGATGTCAAGATGCCAGGCCACCGCCCCAGACTCCGTCAATTCTTGCCGTGCGCCCGAAAACTCTCGGGCAGGAGCGAACCCACGGAACGCACGATCCGTTCTTCCAGGGTGGGCGTGAGCCAATCGGGCCGGCCGTAAGAGACCGCGGCGCTGAGCGAATTGTCGACCTCGTAGCCGCCTTCCTTGAGCAGCCGGTCGGACGCCACGTAGCCCGCCACTCGGTTGCTGTAGGCGCTGATCCACAGCCGGCTGCCGTCGAACTGGCGTTTCATGCGCAGGGCATAATCCACCACGACCTCGTCGGACAGAAAGACCATGGCCAGATCGTTGCCGAACGTCCACGTGGCAATCTGGTACTTCCGGTCTGCGGGCGGCTTCTCTCCGCTCTGAATGTCTTTGAGCAGCCGCGACACGGGATAGGAATTCTTGGCCCGGCGCTGGAGTTCTTCCATGGGCGGCGGCCAATCGAAGGGAATCGAGAGCATGGTCATTCGCGCGGTCAAGGTCGGGGTGACCGGCTTCAAGGGATTGGCCAGCAGGCGTTTCACTTCGTCGGCCAGGGCCCGGCCGTGTTGCTCGCAGAGGGCGACCGTGCCGTGGGGACACGGATCGGCGTCGGCCCCGCATCCGACGGTCACCATGGCCACCGCGCCGGGATGATCGGCCTCGATGCACTGCTGGGCACAGGCGGCCCAATCGCCGTGAATGCCCTTGAAATCGCCACGCAGCGTGGTGTTGTGGCAGGCATAGTTGACGACCACGGCCAGCATTTTTCCCTGCGCGTCCGAAACGCGAAGCAGCGGAAGGCTGTGGTCGACGGGCGCTTCGGGCACGGCACCGAAGCCGACCCATTTGCCGTCCTTCAGCACCCGCCGGTTGGCGGCAAAGCCCGTCGATCCTGTCGTCCAGGCCAGACTGCCCGGCTGTCGCGATGCCAGCGCCTGGAGTACCACTTGTTCCAGTCGATCGGTCAACATCTTGGCATATCGGGCCAGGTGCTCGTGCTCCGTTCCGATCATCCCCTCCATGCCGGCCAGATCGGGGCCCGAATGGTTGTGCGAGTTGCAAAGCATGAACCGCTCGGGCTTCAGGGCGACGTTGGCCTGAACGCGGCGGAGCACCTCGTCGCGCATCGCGGTGGGCACTGCCCCGCAATCAACCGTGAGCAGCATGGCCGGCCCTTCCCCCGTGTCGCTGCCGATGGCCAGCGCCGCCGCCTTCAACCGGCCGGCAATCCCCTCCGACTCGGTCGTGCGAGACCCGTAGCCGTACATCCGCACCGGACCGACCGGCGTGATATCGACTTTGGCAACGCCCACCGGCACGGTCTCGGCCGGCTGGGCCGCCGCCCATCGCGAAGTGAATGCCGCCGCCCACGCCAACACCATCCCCATCGAGCACTGCAACGACTTCTGGCAGAACATGGATCGTCCTCCATTCGATGGCGTCCCGTCATCAAGCGGCGACCGCTGGTCACGCCGAATCGCCGCAAGAGCTACAGCCCCTCTCCGTCCCCACGGAAACACTTGCGCGTCATCTTACTGCGCCAGCGCGGCCGTCGCAAAAGGGGATTGGCCTTCTTGACGCAACCATCCGTGGCGGCAAAGATGGCCTCGACTCGGCGAACGAAGCAGTGGAATTTCGCGGGGTTGCCCGATCCAGCAATGATGGGAGGTGAGACATGCGAGCGCGAGTTGCAGCGGGGGTCGTAAGTGTCTTGCTGTTGGCTGCGGCGTCATCCCCCGGGGAGCTTTTCGAGAAGATCCACGCGGTCAAGTGGCCCAAGGGCACCTACGGATATCGCGGCGCCATGGGCGACTTCCTTCTCCTGAAGGACGGATCGATCTTGATGTCGTACACCCAGGACGGCGTGGGAATCATGGCCGTTCGATCGGCAGATCAAGGCCGGACGTGGGGGCAGCCCTCGATGCTGGTCCCCATGCCCAAGCCGCCGGCCAAGGGCTATTTCGCACACCCGAGCTTTCTCCGCGTGGCCAACGGCGAGGTCCTTCTCTCGTACATCTACTCGACGTATCCCACGACGCCGTACTTCGGGCACAACTACTGCCGGCGGTCGGCCGACGAGGGGAAGACCTGGACCGATCCGTTCATCATGACGCCGTACCCCGGATACGTGCTGGTGCACAACGATCGGCTGTCGACGCTCTCCAGCGGCCGGATCGTGGCCCCGGCCGAATACAAGGCCCACCTGCCCCGCACGAACGACCACGAGGGCTACGTCGGCATGACCTTCTATTCCGACGACCAGGGGCACAGTTGGCAGGCGAGCAAGAACACGGTCGACCTGTACGGCGACGGCAAGCACATCGAGGTGCAGGAGGCCGACGTTGTGGAACTCAAGGACGGACGCCTGATGATGTTCGCCCGCACCTATAGCGGGTTTCCGGTGCGGGCCTATTCCAGCGACAAGGGCGAATCGTGGTCCAAGGGCGAACCGGTCCGCGAGCTGAAGATGCCCTGTGCGGGCCTGCCCACGGTGCGGCGCATCCCTTCGACCGGCGATCTTCTGTTCCTCTGGATCGGCGAGCGGTCGGTCGACAAGCACGATTCGCGGATTCAGCGCCGCTGTGCGCTGAGCGCGGCCATCT
>CAZFKF010000878.1:0-3218 GCA_964518805.1 uncultured Planctomycetaceae bacterium
TCGACCCATTTCCCTTGCGATCTAAATTTAGCTCAAAGTAAAATCGAAGTCACGATTTCGCTTTCAATGACGGCCCAATTCTATCGCTGCCTGTTTGAATCTCTCCACTGCTTGCTGAAAAGGTGGCCATCTCTCGGCCATCATACACGAGATTTGCTCTTCATCAAAACCTGCCTCTCGTAGGGATGCATACTCATGGAGCCGGTCGAGATCATCATCTGGTAGGGTTTCAAGCACTTTCTCGACGATATCAGGCTCAATAATTGGCCGATCTTCCAAGCGATCAAGTCGCTTCTGTCGCGGGCGCGGGTGAACCTGCGCGCGATGCTCGAACCCTACCTGGAATACGGTGATCGATCGGCGGTCGACGGTACGGCCGCCGGCGCAGGGGACTCCCGCGACCGAATGCCGCCGAACGATGACGACTCCGCAATCCTGGCCCCGGGACCCGAAACCCGAAACCCGAAACCCTGAACCCGCTTTTCCGGCCCCAGTCCGCGACGCGTGCTGGGCAACCACCGATGTCCCACGAGCCTGCCGATCTCGATCCAGTTCAGCCCAACCCGCTCGAAGAGCGCCTCGTGGCGTACCTCGACGGAGAATTGGAGGACGCCGACGCCCGCAAGGTCGAGGATCTCTTGGCCGGCGATCCCAAGGCCCGCGAGTTGTTGACGGGACTGGACCACACGTGGTCGCTGCTGGGGAAGTTGTCGCCGGCCTCGGTCGACGACGTCTTCACTCGCACGACGATTGAGATGGTCTCGGTCAAGGCTGCCGAAGAACTGGCCGAGCAGCAGGCCGAAATTCCGCGGCGGCGGCGGCGGCGATCGTGGATCGGCGCGGTGGCATTGGCTGCCTCGGCGGCGGCGGGTTTTGTGGCCGTGATGCTGTTCTGGCCGAACCCCAACCGACAACTGCTTGAAGACCTCCCGGTCCTGGAAGACCTCGATGAGCTCCAGCGCGTGTTCAGCAAGGACGAGAAAGACTTGCACTTCCTCCGCCTGTTGCACGAGCGCAAGCTGTTCGCAAAGGACACGGCCGATGACTCCTGAAGGGGGCGAGATGTTCTCGGAGCGACGGCGCGCACTCTGCCATGCCCTGGCGCTGGTGTGGGTCGCAGCGGTCGTGTCGACTTGGTACGCACCTGCCTTGGCCGACGAGAGCCAAGCCGAGCGCCGCGAGCGGATCGATAGACTGACGCCTGCCGAGAAGCAGGAACTCTGGGAACATCAGGATCGGTTTGCCAAGCTGGACCGGGCCGAGCAAGATCGCCTGCGGGGATTGAGCCACGAATTGGAAAAGGACCCCCAAGGCCCGGAACTGCGTCGGGTCATGCAGCGCTACTACGATTGGCTGAAGACGCTGCCGCCGTACCAGCGGGCGCAGTTGCTGGAACTCCCCCCGGAGCAGCGTGCCAAGAAGGTGCAAGACATGCAGGCCGAGCAGGCGCGCCGGGCAAGCCGCACCGCAGCCTGGGGAGAACTAACGCGGCGCGAATGGCGGGCGGGTGACAAAGCCGGCACGCTCGACAAGTCCTCCAATCGTCTCGATCCCGTGGATGTGGAAGGGCCCTTCGCGTGGAGGGAAACCTACGCGAAGAACCACGCCAGCCAGATGCTGGAACGACTGCCTGATCAGCGAGAACGGGTCAAGAAGGGGTTGGAGCGCGAGCCCGATCCGGTGCGCCGCCAGGAACTCATCGGCTGGATCTGGCTCTGGTGGGCGATCGACAACCGCGGCAAGCTTCCCTCGCTCACCGACCAGGAGTTAGCCGATCTGCGCTCGCGTCTCTCGCCGAAAACCCGCAAACGGCTCCAGTCGTTGTCCCCCGACGAGCAGCGGCAGATGGTCTCCGGGCTGTTCACCTCGTTCATGCTCCAGCAGTCCGCGGCACGTCACACGGGGCTTCCGCTCAGCATGGCGACCGAAGAACAGCTTGGCCGGTTCTTCGAGCGCGAACTGACGGCGGAGCAGCGCGACAAGCTGGCCAGTCTTTCGGGCGAGGAGATGCAACGGACCCTGTGGCGATGGTACGTGGCCTGGAAGCTGCGACAACTCCCGCCGCCGCGGTCCGGTCGGGACAGACGCTCCGGCGGCTCCATGTCGCGGACGGGCAACCCCGCGGCGCCGCTGTCGCCCGACTCGTCCAACTCGCCGCCGCGGTCGGGCCACAAAGCCATGCCGCCGGCCGAGGAAGCGTCGTCGGGGGACTCGCGCCCGACCGGCCGGGCTCCTGCCGAAGAACCGCCGGTCAAGAAGTCGAAGGACAAGGCCGCTCGGGCCAAAGGACCCGCAAAGCCGCCGCCGGCCGATGCGTCCGATTAGGTCGGTTCCACTCTGCCGCGTGAAGCCTGTCGAGAACGGAAGGCAGTTCCATCCTTCGCCGCCCTGACTCCCCGAGTCCAGGGGATGACGTTCGTGATATTCCTCGGATGGCTGGACCGGCCGGACGTTCGGCCGGCATACCCAGGAACCTTCGGGCAACCAGGTGCACGACGCCCCGTCCGGCGTTATACTTCTTCCCTGCACCGATTTCTCACCCCATGGCATTTGGAGGACGACACCGTGAAGACATTGCTTGGTTACACGCTGGTTGCGGGACTGGTTGCCGCTTGCATCGCCGCCGGAATGGCCGGAGCGAAGGAACCCGGAGACGGCGACAAGCCGAATCTCGGCCGGGTGCGGCACGTGGTGCTGTTCAGTTTCAAGGACACGGCCACGCCCGAACAGATCAAGTGCGTCGAAGACGCCTTCCGCGCTTTGCCGTCGAAGATCCCGCAGATCGCGGATTTCGAGTGGGGCACGAACATGAGCCCCGAGAAGCTCGACCAGGGATTCACGCACTGCTTCTTCCTGACCTTCAAGACCGCCGCCGATCGCGACGCCTACCTGCCGCACCCGGACCACAAGGCGTTCGGCAAGGTGCTGCGTCCGATCCTCGACAAGGTGCTCGTCGTCGACTACGTGGCGAAGGAGTAGGCCGCCCAGCAACCGATCGTGGTGCGGAGGCCGTGTTTCTCTGCATTCCAACCTCCGCATTCCGTATTCAGGGTTCGCGAATCACTCGACTCCCTCGAACGAGCAGCGAATGCTGAATACGGAATAGCGAATGCAGAATGCCGAGGTGTTGGGCACACCGTTGAATTCCCAAGGAGACGCACAATGCACCGACGCGAGTTGTTCAAGGCGGGGATTCAGGGCGCGGTGTGGCTGATCGG
>CAZFKF010000879.1:0-3215 GCA_964518805.1 uncultured Planctomycetaceae bacterium
AAATGACCCGCCACATCCGCTCGCTTTTAACGGTGAAGGCCGTGACCGAGGACGCCGCCGCCATCCTTGAGGTGACCGACGAGGACGAGCGCCGCTACCGCGCGCAGGCGGAGCAGTTTACGGCGGAGCGGTTGCTGCGCGTGATGGACGGCCTGATGCGCGCCGAAAGCGAACTGCGCTACGCGGGCGCGCCCCGCTTAGGGCTCGAGGTGGCGATGCTCAAGGCCTGTGAAGGTCAGAAGGGTGAGGATACCGCCGCGCTGCTGGAGCAATACGTCTTCGTGCAGCCATTCTCGCTGGCGTTCCGCCTGGAGGCGGGCTGCACGACGGTCGGAGACCCGCATCTGGCCCGGCCGGGCTCGGCATACTGCTGGTCACGCCGCCAGGGCTGGTACGGCGGCATGCCCGGGTTGGCGATGTCGACGCGGCGAGAGATTCTGAAGGAATACGGGCTGTACGATCGTCTGATCCTCGGGGCGGCCGATCGCGTGATCCTGAGCGCCGCCATGGGGATCGATGCGGCGCGTAGCCCGGACATTAAAGAACTCCCGGCCAGCCTTGTGGCCGACGCCCGCCAATGGGCCAGCCGCGTTGCCGAAGTCGCAGGGGGCAGCCTTCAATGCGCCGCAGGGAACCTGTTTCATCTTTGGCACGGCACGGTGGCCGGACGCCGCTACACGAAGCAGCCTCGGCTGCTCCGGGATTTCGAGGTCCACGAAGACATCCGTGTGGATGCTGCGGGGGCCTGGTCCTGGGCGACCGACAAGCCGGCGATGCACGACAGGATTCGCCGCTACTTTCTAAGCCGCAACGAAGACGGCAAGCCGCGTTTGCCTTGGTGGAGGCGGTGGCTCGCGCCGTTCTGACCGCAGAGTCCGTCGTTGTCACTTCCGTTTGCCGGCCAGATTGAACAGCCAGCGGACGCACCCGGAGATTGCATTCCCTTTGCGCCGGACGCCCCACGGCATTTCGCCGGGGCACTGCGGCGGGCTGCCCGGGGGCATAAGAAGCGTGCCGTGCAGTTTCGGCCGCCACAGCCAGTGCACGATCCTCGCTTCAGGGTGATCCTGACGCAAGAGATCGAAGAGTCGTTCGTCGTCCGGGTACTTCTTGCGCAGCCCGTGCTGGCCGCGAACCAGGTTGTGCGGGGTGGCGTTCCAGGTCGTGTCGGGGTAGACTGCGTCCAACCGGTCGAGCTTGTGAAGCGTCCAAAGCAATGCGCCTTGGTCCTGATGCAACACCAAGGGCGTGGTCGCTTCGTCCTCAATGGCGTTGGCCACCATCCAGCACCAAGTGTCCAGGATCTCGCGATCGCGCGAGGGATTGCTGAACACAATGCCCGCGTTGATTGCGGTCTTCGACGGCGAAACGGGCGTGGGAAACCGGCGGTAGAGCTCGCGAGGGTTTCGCGTCCCGTGCGGGTCGCTGACCTCGGGAAAGACGCAGAACTGGTCGGCAACCAGCCGAAACGCCGTCGTCAGGTTCCGCAAGGCTACGGCGTCGCTATCGATCCATAGGACGTGGGCGTACGGGCAGCGCCGGATGAAATATGGTTTGACCCAGATCCGCCACTCGGCCTCAGAACGGATACAGCCCTGCTTGGGGAGCAGCGGCAGCGGTTGGATCGCGATGTCGTTCTCGGCGCACCAGGCCCTCTGGGCCTCCGTCAGCCCTTGGTCGGTCACCATGAAGGGCCAGGCCACCTGCTCGCGAACCGAGCGGTACAGAAGCTGCAGCCCCTTGAAGAACGACGTGTCAGCGCCGGTCAAGACGCCGCAATGCTGGTAGGTCCCGAGATTTCTTCTGCCCAAGGCCGCGTGAACGTGGTACGTCTCCTGCGGCGTCAACGGATGCGTGCTCACCGCGCCGGCTTGGAGCAGGTCCGCTGCGTGTTTCCATCCGCGGTGCGCGATCTCGCGATGGAATTTCCACAGTTCCCGCTCCACGAGAATCCCGCCTTCCCGCAGGTCGTGGCGCAGGCAGTCGCCGATCGCCTTGTCCTCGTGGATGCGGCCAGGAAGGAACGCCGGGCCGCGCGCCACAACCACCTCGGCGGCGCGCCGTGACAGCCAATAGCCAGCCCCGCCCGTCATCCAGGGGCCGATCCACGGTTCGCTTGCCGGCGCCTCCTTGGACTTGTCGCGGCATTTGCCGACGTGGCGTTGACGGTCCCACGCGGATTCCTGGCAGGGCGAGCCCGCATAGTCGGCGCCGTCGAGAGGCACGCTGGCAAGCCTGGTTAGGTCGACGTACGCATCGTCGTCGCACCTGAACAGGTAGTCGAAGTCGAGACGTTCCAAGCAGAACCTGAGGAACGCAAGCGTCTTCGAAGAGGCGTCTTCGTATGAGTCGTCGCAGTCGAGATAGCAGGTGTCGCCGACAACTTCAACGCGTTTGCCGGGACGGCCTACCAGGAACAACGGTTGCACCGATGTGCCCGACGCGAGCCAGGTGTCGCGAACGGCTGCCTGCCGCGCGTAAGCGCCCTGGCAAGTCATGATCCCCACGACGATTTTCATACGAGCGTCATGCGCCTCCCGCTTCCGATCGCCGTCCGGCGAGACCCCAGGGTTGGGCTTCCTCTGCCCCGCGCCCGGACCGCCTTATGGCCGCGCATTCGCATGAGGGAAAGGAATCTCGGGTATCTCCTTCCCAACGAACGGGCACAGTTTTTCCCAGCCGTCTCCTCGGCAGATGTCGATCACGAGCAGCCGGTCCGGCGGGATGGTCCGCATCACATCGTCGTTCCAATCGCGGAAACGCTTCTTGTAGAGGAATGCCGGCAACTCGCGGAAGCCCTTCTTGGAGGGATAGGTGCCGGAGCCATAGACCATCTGCTGCACGGCGGCCGCGCGACGCCGATCCCACCACCAGAGATAACGCCCCAGCAGACGATAGTGTTTGCACATGCTCCGGTACCAGCCGTCTTCATCCCGGATCGTGAGGATGTACTTCAGATCCGGATACGCCTGACCGATCTCTCGGTAGAAATAGGCGTGCGGCAAATCGGAAATGGCATCGCAGTCGTCGTAACGCCTGAAGTCCGGATTGACGGTCCTGCCGAGCGTCACATCGGCCAATCGCTGCGGCTCCCAATGCAGCGACTTGAAGCCAAGAAGCTTCAGGGCCTCATGCAACGAGGTTGTTCCGGTCTTGCTCAGTCCGACGCCAAGATATTTCAGCGGCATGTGGGTCTTCTACGCAAATGCACAGCC
>CAZFKF010000880.1:0-3214 GCA_964518805.1 uncultured Planctomycetaceae bacterium
CACGCCGTCGGCCTCGACGTCGCGAGCGGTCGTGATCGTGAGTGCCCCCAGTGCATTGCCGGGCCCATCGCCCACAGAATCCCGGAAGAAGATATCGGCGTCCGAGCCCAAGCGGAGCGGCTCCGCCAGACTTCCCGGCGATTCCAGGGTTCTCTCGAACGCGATCGAACCTTCGGCATCAATCGTCGCGTCGCCGTGGAGTTCCACGGGTGCGTTGAAACGCACGATGCCGCTGCCCGTGGCGACAATCGTCAGGCTGCCAAGCGCGACCCTGGCCGCAGTCACATCGACGCCTTGGGCCGCACTTGTGGTGATGTCGCCGGCAAGGGTGGTCGTGCCCCAGCCGGCCACTTGGACGAGGCTTGCCGCATTGAGCGATCCGGCCACCTCGACGTTGTCCGCATGGCTGATGACCACGGCTCCCAACGCGCCGGCGGTCGCCAAGCCGACATCATCGAAGAAGCCGATGTCCGTCTGCGACGACAGGGTCAAACGATGGGCCGCGCCGCCCGGCGAGTCCAGCGTGCTCTCGAAACGAATTGGCCCCTGGGAGTCGATCGTGACGTCGCCGGTCAGGCCGACGGCGGCATCGAATCGCACCACGCCGTCGCCCAGGGTGGTAATGGTCAAGCCGTCCAGGACGACGTTCGGCGACGTGAGATCGACGCCCTCGGCGGCGTTGGTGGTCACGTCGCCGCAAAGCGTGATCGTGCCCTCGCCCGCTTCTTCCACCAGGCTGGCTGCGGTCACCGTTCCCTGGAACGTGACATCGCGGGCACTCTGGATGGTAATCGCCGCCAGGGGTACGGCGCCCCCGACCGTGTTGGCAAAGACAATATCGCCCGACCCCGCCGCGAGGGTCAGGTTGTCGAGTCCCACCCCGTCCACCGTGTTCTGGAAGCGGATGTCTCCCGAGGCGATGTGTGTCTGGATCGATATGTCGCCGGTCAGCGTGACCGCGCTGAAGAACTGGACGTCGACGGCGGCCATGTCGCCCGCCGTGCGCACGGCCCCCGTCCCAGTCTGCAAAAAACTCCCCTCCAACGTGAAGTCGGCGTCGGCCCCGATCGTCAATAGCCCCGCGTTGAGGACCGTCACCGTGCCGATCAGATGCCCGCTTCCCACGGCGTCGTTGAACTCGATTTGCGCTAGGGGGTTCGTGGTAACCACGGTCAGGTTCCACGGTCCGTTGGCATCGCCGTCGACCGTGTTATTGAAGAGGATCCCCGTGGTGCCCGTGTCGGTCAGCGTGGTGTGGTTCGTCAGCACCACTGCATCGTCGTAGACCTGCGTACCGCCGGAGGTCGTAATGCTGGCGTCGATGTAGGTCGTGCCGCCAGCGTCGGTGGTCAGGCGTCCCACAGGGTCCGTGTCGCCGATGCGTCCGAGGATTCGAGTGTCGCCCGTGCTGTCGAGCTCCAGTGTCCCGATGCTGTCGACGGTGCCGGTCAGAAGAATGTTGCCTTCTCCCGCCTGCACGGTCAGGTTGGCCGTTCCGCCCGCCACGGAGCCGAGACTCACGTCATTGCCCGCGCTATGTCCGGCATTGGTCGTGTCGAGAGTGACGGTCTCGGATGAAACCAGGGCGACGCTGCCATCGATGAGAATCGACGCCCCATCGGTGACAAGATCGTCGGTGATCGTGGTCGAACTCGCATGGACCGTGATTCCGCCGTCGGCATGGACTTCGCCGCCAAGCGCGACCGCTCCGGTCGAGCACACCGACATCGCCCCAGCCACGTTGGCCGCGCCGATCGCGGCGCTACTCGACTGTACTACGGTGAGCGATCCGATCGCGTCGGACGCCCCAACGGCACCGGCAAGGGTCACCATGCCCGTGCCCGACAGAAGCGAAAGTCCCTGATTACCGGCGCCGCCGCTGCCGTCGATCGTTCCCAACACGCTCACATTACCGCCACCGAGCCCGGGTCCGCTAGACAGGAGGATGTTGGCGGCGTTTTCGAGGACGACGCTGCCGTCCAGGAGCAGATCCCCCTGCTTGGTGACTAGGTCAGCCCCGTTAGAAAAAGTGATCGTCGCGGCGTGCAATTCGAGGCTTGTGCCCGAGGTGGTGTTGCTACTGGCGTCGACCGCCGACTCGATGCGGATTTCGTCCGCCGAGAGGCTCACATTGCCCGAATCGAGATCGTTGACCAAGGCCGCGGCGTAGTCCGCGTCGATCACCAGCGTGCCGGCAACCGAAATCGAAGTGCCACTCAGGACGCGGCGATCCTCCAACTCCAGCACTGCAAGACGCGGCGTGAGAAGATCCCGCGTTCGGGTAGGGAGCGTTGCCCCAATGCATCGCCTCATCTGGGCCAACCATCCCCGCAGACTCCGCCTATGGCATCCCGAATCCATAGCGCCTCCTGCTCCATGGAACTGCGACGCAATCCTCCTGAACTTCCCATTCCAAATAGTCATCGGTATGTTTCCTAGGCTTTTTAAGTCTCCAGGATGGACCGAGGGAGAATCGCCGATTCTGACAAGCCGTTTCTGCGGAGAAAAGCGAGTTCGCATATTGTCCGGGGGAGATGAATTCAGCATATCAGACCGCTCGGCTCCTGCCCAACAAATCCCACCACCTTTGGCTAAAGAAAGACCCTTACTACCGTTGGGTGGATCTTTTCACAGAGGACGCTGTTCGCCTGCGTGCTTGGGTAATCTGCGTTGTTCGTGACGCTCGTGCCACGCGTAGTAATGGTCCGGCTTGAACGACGACGAAGACCATACGGGATAGCCCGTGGGGACCGGTCCCGCGCGCAATGCGGTTCGTGGCGAACGGACTTGTTCATGGACGTTTCCTACGAAACGAACTCGCCCAACCGAGTCAAGAAAGCGACTTTCCAGCTCGCGTTTCGTATGCTGACGTGGCTGGCAGTCATCGTGGTGGGGTACGCGCTGCCCGCGACCTTTGGGCCGATCAGCCACCGCAAGATCGCCGACGATGGCCAAGAGCAACTCAGTCAGGCCATCACCCCCGACCGCAACGTGCCGGAATCCGTGGCGCCGTCACAAGGCGAGTGTCCTGGTGATCCCAAGAGCAGTCCGGTGACGCCACCCGCCGCGACACCTCCGAAGCCGCTGGCAGCCGAGCAGTCTGCCGCGGAATCGAGCCCCAAAGTGCCGGCGGACAAGCAGCCATCGGTTCCCGCGCGCCGCACATCGCAGCCGCCCACGGGGTTGTACGAGCAGGCTTTTCGTCAACTGGTGG
>CAZFKF010000881.1:0-3210 GCA_964518805.1 uncultured Planctomycetaceae bacterium
CTCGAAAGCTCGACGGCCGAGTCGAGCGCCTCGTCGGTGATCCGCACGTGGTGATGCTTCTCGTAGCGGTCGCGGAGGCCCTTGAGAATGGCAACCGCTTCATCCTTGGTCGACGGTTCGACGATGATCTCCTGGAAGCGGCGGGCCAGGGCGGCGTCCTTCTCGATGTACTTGCGGTACTCGTCCAGGGTGGTGGCGCCGATGCACTGGATCTCGCCGCGGGCCAGGGCCGGCTTGAGCACGTTCGAGGCATCGATGGCCCCTTCGGCCCCGCCCGCCCCGACCAGGGTATGCAACTCGTCGATGAAGAGGATCGTGTTCTTGGCCCGGCGGACCTCGTTCATCACGGCCTTGATGCGCTCCTCGAACTGGCCGCGGTATTTGGTGCCGGCGACCATCATGGCCAGGTCCAACACGACGATCCGGCGATCCATGAGCAGTTCGGGCACGTTGCCTTCGACGACGCGCTGCGCGAACCCCTCGACAATGGCCGTCTTGCCCACGCCGGCCTCGCCCAAGAGCACCGGGTTGTTCTTGGTGCGGCGGCTGAGGATCTGCATGGTGCGTTCGATCTCTTTTTCGCGGCCGATGACCGGATCGAGCTTGTTCTGGCGGGCCAACTCGGTCAGATCGCGGCCGAAACTGTCCAGGGCCGGGGTCTTCGACTTGTTCCCCCGCGGCGATTCGCCCCCCGAGCCGCCCGCGCTGCCCCCGCCGCCTGCTCGTTCCGATCCTTCTCCGCCTTCCATTCCGTGCCCCAGCAAGTTCAACACCTCCTCGCGGACTTCTTCCAGCTTCAACCCCAAGTTCATGAGCACTTGGGCGGCCACGCCCTCCTGCTCGCGCAACAGCCCCAGGAGAATGTGCTCGGTGCCCACGTAGTTGTGCCCGAGGTTTCGCGCCTCCTCCATGGAGTATTCGATGACCTTCTTGGCCCGGGGCGTCTGGGGCAGCTTGCCCATGGTCACCATATCCGGACCGCTCTGTACGAGCTTCTCCACCTCGAGCCGGATTTTGCGGAGGTCGATATCGAGGTTCTTCAGCACGTTGGCTGCCACCCCGCTTCCCTCTTTGATCAGCCCCAGGAGGATGTGCTCGGTGCCGATGTATTCGTGATTGAACCGCTGCGCCTCCTGGTTGGCCAATTGCATGACCTTGCGGGCACGGTCGGTAAATCGCTCGTACATTAAACTAGTCTCCGTTGGTAGACTCTACCGGATCGTCGGGAGGTTGCTGCCGATTCTCCGCAAGCCAAAGCCGTTCCCGACTGATTTCCAAGCCCCATTTGCCTGACTCATCCATGCGTTCGAGTCGATCGAGTTGGGTTGCCGCCTCCTCGATCCGGCCCGCGTGCCGATACAGCGTCGCCAGCATCAAGCCGGCTTCCGCGTCGCGCGGATTCCGCCGCAGCAGGCCCGCCAGCACGCATTCCGTCTCGAACCAATTGCCTTTCAAGTAATGCTCGATCGCGGTGGCAAACTCGTCGTCCTGTCCATCCGGACCTGCGGCGTGAAGCCTGGCATCTCGCGCTCGGGCCGCGACCGCCGCACCAACCCAGACCACGACGACCGCTACCCACGCCCCTTTCTGGACCATTGCCGGATAGAGGTCGGTCCACACCAAGCTGCCGATCAATGCCACGTTGAGCAGCAGGGCCGATCCCAAGGCCAGGAGGAGTGCAGACCACGCACCCCGCCTCCATACCATGGAAAGTCCTGGCCAGAGATATGTCACCCAAGGCATCCTGCCCATGGCGAATGGCTCTCGCACAGAGTAGCCCACGATCCATCAAAACTATTTCGGCCACGGAATTGTAGCTTTCTGTTGCCCACGAATCAAGGCAACTGAAAGCCGCACTTTGGGTTACGACCATAAGTGCTTCGCCGTGGCAGGCTTGCGGAAGGCGGACCCCCATGTCAGGATAGACTCCATGCGACACTCGTTCACTCCTGCTGCGGAGCGGGCCTTAGCCGAGGCTGCTGCTTGGTCCCTCGGCGAATTTTCGGACGCCTTGGAGGCTCCCGCGCTTCTGTTGGGCTTGCTGGCCGAATCCGAATGCCGCGCGGCCATGACGCTCTCGCGCCATGCCGTCAACGCCGACGCCGTCCTGACGCGGTGGCCGAGCCTGGTGCGAATGCCCAATCGGTTCGCGGCGTGGCCATCTGCCCCACCCATCCAAACGGGCATTTCGGGGGGGATGCCAGTTCGCCATTTTGCGCCAGAGGTGCAGGCATCCCTTGCCACGGTGGTGCGACGCCTGCGAAAGTGGGGTGCACCTCCCGAGTTGGGTACAGAGCACATGCTGCTCGGACTCACCGTCTCGGGCCACGAGGTCTCCCAGTGGCTGAGCCAGTGGGGTATCCAGCCGGAACCTCTCGAAGAAGAGATTCTGCGCGCCCTGGGCTATGAGCCGCTCCCCGCATCTGCGTCTCGTGAGCCACTGCCGATGGGAGAAGAGTTCGAGGGGGCTCAGCCCCTACCTGACGCCCTAGCGCCGCCGGAACCAATCGCTGCTCGACTGGGATGGCCTGCCCCGGAGGGGCTGACGCCACAAGAGCGGTTGCGGGTCATGCGGGTGATTGACGCCTCGGCCAATCGGGCCCGCGAAGGGCTTCGCGTTGTCGAGGATTTCGTGCGATTCGCCCTCGACGACCGGTTCCTGACCGGCCTTCTCAAGTCGCTCAGGCACGATCTGACCGGCGTGCTGGCTCGCTTTTCTTCGCGCGAGCGTATGGCGGCCCGAGACACGCTGGCCGACGTGGGCACGCAGCTCGTCGCTCCCGGCGAGCGCGACCGCGGCGACACCGCCAGTGTGGCTGCCGCGAATTTCGCCCGCCTGCAAGAATCGCTCCGCAGCCTGGAGGAGTTCACCAAGATCGTCGACCCCACGGCCTCGGCCGCCCTGGAGCAAATTCGCTATCAAACCTACACGCTCCAGCGCGCTGCGGAAACGACGCGCAGTTCCCTGGTACGCCTTCATCACGCCCGGCTTTACGTCCTGATCAACGGCCGACCCACGCTCGAAGAGTTCCGCCGATTGGCGCAGTCACTCGTTGCCGCGGGCGTCCACGTCCTCCAACTTCGCGACAAGCGGCTGGATGACCGGAACCTGCTGAATCGGGCCAGGGTCCTTCGCGAAGTCGCGACGGAAGGCAATGCCATCTTCATCATGAACGACCGGCCGGACCTGGCGGCGCTCTCGCGGGCCGA
>CAZFKF010000882.1:0-3207 GCA_964518805.1 uncultured Planctomycetaceae bacterium
GATCACAAGATGCCCGGGATCAGCGGGTTGGAAGTCCTCGATCACATCGCCCGCACGACGACCGACATGCTGACGATCATGATCACCGCGTACGCCTCGCTCGAGACCGCGGTGACCGCCACGAAGCGGGGGGCGTACGATTTTCTCGCCAAGCCCTTCACCCCCGTCGAGCTGAAGGCCGCGATCCGCAAGGCGGCCCATCGCATCATCCTCGGCAAACAGGCACGCAAGCTCGCCGAAGAAAAACGCCAGGTCCGGTTCCAGTTCATCCGCGTGCTCGGGCACGAGTTGAAGGCCCCGCTGGGCGCGGTGGAAGGCTATCTGCAAATGCTCCAGGACCGCGTGCTGGGCGACGATCTTGGGGCGTACGCCGAGGTCCTGCAGCGGAGCATGGTCCGGCTTCACGGAATGCACAAGCTGATCGCGGACCTCCTCGACCTGACGCACATCGAATCGGGCCAGCGCCAGCGCGACCTCCGCGAGCGGGACGTGCGTGAGGCGGCCCGGGCCGTGCTGGAAACACTTCAGGCCGAAGCCGACGCCCGCCAGGTGACGCTCACCCTCCATGCCGACGCCCCGGTGCCCACGGTGGCCGACCGTAGCGAGCTGGAGATGATCCTCAGCAACCTCGTCTCGAACGCCATCAAGTACAACCGGCACGGCGGTCGGGTCGATGTCACGCTTTCCAAGACCGACGGCAAGACCGTGATCGCGGTGGCCGACACCGGCATCGGCATGACCGAGGAAGAGACGCAGAAGCTCTTTGGCGAGTTCGTGCGGATTCGCAACGAGAAGACCGCCAGCATCCTGGGGAGCGGGCTGGGCCTGTCGATCATTCGCAAGCTGGCCTTGCTCTACGGCGGCGAAGTCCGCGTCGAAAGCCGACCAGACGTCGGCAGCACGTTCACCGTGGCGCTTGATGCCCCGGTGGCTCAGGCCCCTTCCGCGGCAGCCACGGTCAGCCCCGGGGCCGAAGGCTGAGAGCAGCCTGACGTCCGAGGGGCTATTTCCGCCGGATCAGCGGGTAGTTCGTGTCCGATCCCTCATTGTCCGCGGGCGGCTTCTCCAACACGTTGGCGTAACGGTAATAGACCTCCAAGGTCAGTGCGGCCAAGGACGTGGAGTAGATCCGGCCTCCCTGCGAGCCCCAGCGGCCGTCGGGGTCCCAACTGCCGCGGGCACAGCCCTCGCGGCGCTGGAGGCCGATGATCGCGTCGCGAACCAGGCCGTTCCATCGCTTCCAGGGCTCGCCGCCCGCCTGAAACATGGCCAGCGTGCAGTTGTACCAGAGATAGTAATCGCTGCGTGCGGACTGGGAGACCCGATCGGGCCAAGTGGCTGTCGAGTAGCCGGCCAGGTACTCGGCAGCATCCCGCACGTACGGCGAATCGGGCTCGCCCAGAAGGAACTGCCGGGCCAGCATTCCCACACCGGTGGTCGCTTCGGTAGGCACGCCGTGGTCCAAATAGCCCGTCCGGCCGTGTTCGCCGGTCGCACGGGCCTCGAAGAACCGGCGGATCTTCTGGAGTTTCTCGCCGTTGAGGGAAACGCCCGCTTCCCGGGCCGACTTGAGCGCCAGCACCTGCCATCCGGTGACCGAGGTGTCGCTGGGCTGACGCCGGTCGCTGGTGTAGCGCCAGCCGCCGTCGTCGTGCTGCATCGCATCGATGAACCGGACGGCCTGCTCCAGCGCATCCGTGTATCGGGTGTTCTTCGACCGGCGCTGGGCTTCGTCCACCGCGCAGGCGTCCGCCAAGGCGAAGGTCGCGATGCCGTGTTCGTACATGAACTGCGGGTAGAACTCGCGCAGACCGCGAGCCTGCTTCGAACCGAGCAGACCGCCGTCGGGCCGCTGTCGGGCGATCATCCAGTCGATCGCGCGGCGGACGTTCTCCGAGTACCGGTTGCCGTTGAAGTCATAGTGCCCTCCGGCCTGAAAGGCCAGGAGTGCCAGACCGGTGAGGGCCATTTCATACGAGCCTCCCGGACCGGAGCAGGGCGCCGCCTTCTCGCACCGGAAATCGGATTGTCCCGGCTGAAGGCAGCGGTTGGACCAGGAGCCGTCGTCGGCCTGGTGCCGGGCCAGCCATTCCAGGGCGTCGGCGACCGCCTGCTCGCTGGCCTCGTTGCCGCCGAAACGGGCGATCCAGGCCTCACGGCCGGCCATGGTCCGCCGGGCGTAGAGCCCCACCGGGCCCTGAGACTCGGTCTGCGTTGCCTCGGCAACGGCCAACTGCTGCGTCGCAAGCGTTCCACCGCGGCGATACGTGACGCAAATCGTATCGCCCGCCTTGGCAGCGCCGCTGGGCAACGCGAAGACGTGGTCTTCTCCCACCTCTTCGGAGGCAACCGTCTGGGACCAGTGCGCATCGCTTCCGGCCAGCGCAAACGTGACCGTGCCCGGCGTTGTCGGGCAGTAGACCACGGAGACCCGATCCGCGTCGTCGGCGCTGCGTTCGAGAACGATCCCCGCGTCCGGATCGAGTTCGGAATACTCGGCCGCCAAGGGGTCTTGTTCGGGCCCGGCGGCGTCCGTCGCCGAACCGCGGCCTGCGTTCCGGACGACGCCCCACCAGCCGGTGCCGGCCAGTAAGACAAGGCACAACAGCGCAAGACCAAGGAGGTTGCGGCGCGACCGCGGGGAACGCGACAAGAATGTGCGGCGGGAGACGCCACTGCGGCCCTCGGGCGGCGACGGACCTCGTGCCGCGATGGGAGGCCACTGAACCGGCGGCGCCTCGGGCGGAGCTGAGGCCCGCCCGGCAAGCGACACGGGCGGCGGCAGCGGTGCCCCGAGCGGTCGACCGCACTCGGCGTGCGGACACACCGACGCGTCTTCCGGAACGCTCTGCATGCACCAGGGACAGTGTTTCACGGCCCACCTAGCGCCGACTTCAGCCAATCCCAGAACGGTCCCAAGAATCGTCCCGCAATCTGCGGCCCGTTTTCCCAGAAGATTAACACGACGCCCATCAGCGCCCCGCCGGCGATGATGCCGGAGGCCACGGGAAACAAGTAGGCGTCCGCCTGCTTCTTGGCAGCCTTCTCAAAACCCCAACCGGCCAGCGCCCCCATGAGGAACAGCAGGCTGTAGTACCAGTGGAAGGTCCACGACAATCCGAGGCCGGCCGCCGAAGGAACCCATCGCTCGTGCTTCGGGAATGCCTTGGACAAGAGCGGCAGCACGATGCCGACCAGTCCGCCGAC
>CAZFKF010000883.1:0-3196 GCA_964518805.1 uncultured Planctomycetaceae bacterium
CAAGTGGGCCTCGCTGGCGGAACAGCGCCGTTCCCGCGAGTACGGTTGGGACTGCGTGCGCCGGGAACTGTCGCCGCGTCGCCTCAGCGACATTCCTCCTTCCCACCCTCCAGGCGCTCCGGGACTGACGTCGGTGAAGACGCAGACGTTGTCCGACGGACGGGTGCGGGTGACGCTGGCCTGGGGACCTTCTCCAGACGCCGACGGCGACCTGTTGGGTTACCGCGTGATGGTCTCGCAGCGGAGTCGCGGGTGGTACTACGCCACGCGTGGCGTGGCGGGATGCCGCTCGGACAGTCGGAGCCGCCAGGGCAACTGGAAGCCTGGCATGTATGAGGCACGATTCACCCTGCCCAGATCGGAAGTCGCCCTCATCGAGACGAAAAGCCCATCGGCCGACTTCACCCTACCCACACCCGGCGACTACTACGTCAGCGTAATGCCCTATGACGCGCGCGGCGAGCGAGCAGGGCAGCGTCTCTATCCGATGTCGCGAGAAATCTGCGTCCATGCGCCGCGGCCATAGCCGCATTCAAAAACGCAGAGGGCTCTGCGAGAAGTGCCATTGGTCGCCTTTTCATCGACCGCTTGGGCCGGTATGATGGGGGGTTCCGCTGTCAGGAAATCAAGGCCGTAGCGTTGAGTGCGAGCGATGAAAACCGACGAACTGCGTGAAAGGTACCTGAGCTTCTTTGAAACCAAGGGATGTGTACGCCGCCCGAGTGACGTGCTCGTGCCCCGTTGGGACCCCTCGGTGCTCTTCACGCCCGCTGGGATGAACCAGTTCAAAGACCATTTCCTGGGGCGCTGCAAGCTCGAGTTCACGCGGGCTACCACCTGCCAGAAGTGCTTGCGTACCAACGACATCGACAACGTCGGCCGGACGGCGTACCATCACACGTTCTTCGAAATGATGGGCAACTTCAGCTTCGGCGACTACTTCAAACGCGACGCCATCCATTGGGCATGGGAGTTCCTCACCAGCCCGAAGTGGTTGGCCATGGATCCCGAGCGGCTTTCGGCCACCGTGTATCTGGACGACGACGAGGCGGCGGGAATCTGGATCAACGAAATCAAGCTCCCGTCGGAAAGGGTGCAGCGCCTGGGCGAGGACGAGAATTTCTGGCCTGCCAACGCCCCCAGCCAAGGTCCCGACGGCGTCTGCGGCCCGTGCAGCGAGATCTATTACCGCACACCCTGGGGGCAGGTTGAGATCTGGAACCTCGTTTTTACCCAGTTTAACCGGGTGGGGGTCCCGCCAGACAATCTGCGGCCGCTTCCCAGCAAGAACATCGATACGGGCATGGGCCTGGAGCGCACGGCCTCGGTGCTCCAAGGGGTCGAGTCGAACTTCCACATCGACATCCTCCGCCCGTTGGTCGAGGCGGCGGCCCGCGTGTGCGCCCTGGCTTACGAGCCCGAAAGCGAGAGCGGCCGGCGTATGCGGCGGATCGCGGATCACGTGCGGGCCTGCACCTTTGCAATCCACGAGAACGTGTATCCCGGCCCCAACAAGGAGAAGTACGTGGTCAAGCGTCTTCTTCGCCGGGCGGTTTTGGACGGGCGACAGATGGGCGTGCGCGAGCCGTTCCTCCACAAGCTCGTGCCCGTGGTCGTCGAGATGATGGCGCACCCATATCCAGAACTGGGCGACACTGCCGAGCGGGTTGCCCGCGGGATCAAGGCCGAGGAGGCCAGCTTCCTGGACACGATCGACGCCGGTCTGGACCGCATCGAGCGGATATTCCAGCAGATGCGCCGCGACAGCCGCGGCATCGTGTCCGGCGAGGAGGCCGCCGAGATGTACCAAACCCACGGCTTCCCGCCCGAGTTGTTCGAGAGCATGGCCGCCGAACGCGGCCTGGCCTTCGACTGGCCGGGCTATGAAGAGGCCATGCGACAGCACGGGATCGAATCGGGCGGGGGGCAGCGTCTGGAGTTGTTCGGCACACGCAGCCCGTTGGACGCGTTGAAAAAGGCGGTCCACCGCACGCAGTTCCTGGGTTACGAAACGACCGAAGTGGCCGACGCAAAACTGATCGGCCTGATCGTCAACAACCAACTTTGCGACCAGGTGGAGGATGGCGAACACGAGCAGCCAATCGTTGTCGTCCTCGACAAGACGCCTTTCTACGGCGAGATGGGCGGCCAGGTCGGCGACAAGGGGGAACTCGTTGCCCCCGGCATCCGCTTCGAGGTCGTCGAAACCCACGTGGACGGCGAGTTGACGCTCCACCGCGGCCATCTGCGACAAGGTCACTTGACGCTCGGGGCCACGCTCGCGGCCAAGGTCGATGCGGCCCGGCGCCAGGGCATCCGCCGCGCGCATTCGGCCACGCATCTGCTCCACTACGCCTTGCAGAAACATCTGGGCAAGCACGCCCAGCAGCAGGGCTCGAAGGTGGACCAGGACCTGCTGCGATTCGATTTCGCGAATCCTTCGGCGGTCGCGCCCGAGCAGTTGGAGGCGATCGAGGAGGAAGTGAACCTGAAGGTCATGGAATCCGCGCCCGTGGGCTGGAAGAACATGCCGCTGGCCGATGCCCGCTCGACCGGCGCCATGATGCTCTTCGGCGAAAAATACCCCGACGTGGTGCGCGTCGTTTCGGTGGGCGACTTCAGCAAGGAGCTTTGCGGCGGCACGCATCTGGACAACACCGGACAGGTCGGGCTGTTCAAGGTGCTCAGCGAAGAGAGCGTCGCCGCGGGCACGCGGCGGATCACCGCCCTGACCGGCCCGGCCGCCTTGAAGCACGTGCGCCGCAACGAGAGCGCGCTGGCCCGGGTGGCCGCCGCGCTCAAGGTGCCATTGGAGGAAGTTCCCCAGCGGGTCGAGACCCTGGCCAAGGAGGTCCGCCAACTCAAGAAGCAGGTCGCGGCCGGCGCGAAGTCGGAAGGCGCCAGTGCCGATGCCCTGCTGGCCGGCGCCGTCGACCTCGGTGGCACGAAGGTGGTCGTGGCCGAGGTCTCGGAGACCAATCCGCAGGCGATGCGGGAACTGATCGACCAGATCCGCCACAAGACCTCAGCGTCGGCCGTCCTTCTGGCCGGTCGCCAGGACGAGGGCAAAGTGCTGCTGGTGGCCGGCGTGAGCCGCGAACTGGTCAAGAAGGGGCTCGACGCGGTCAAGTGGGTCAAGTCCGCTGCCGCAATCGTCGGCGGTGGCGGCGGCGGCCGCCCGGACATGGCCCAGGCC
>CAZFKF010000884.1:0-3192 GCA_964518805.1 uncultured Planctomycetaceae bacterium
CCGAGAGAGAACACGGTGGGCACCGGTTTCGTGATTCACGAATCGGGTTACCTGGTGACCAACGCGCACGGCGTGGAAAAAACGGTTGCGCCGGAGGTGATCTTCGCCGATCGCAGCCGCAAAGACGCGGAACTCGTCGCGTTGTTGCACGGCCAGGACCTCGCGTTGTTGAAAGTGCCCGGGAACCGGCCGCTGAAGCCGGTGCGTCTGGCCCAATCCGGCGATCTCATGATCGGTGAAACCGTGATCGTCATCGCCAATCCCCACGGACTGCGGAACACGTGCACGAGCGGCGTACTCAGCGCCACCGGGCGCGCAACCCATCTGGCCGACGTGCCGGGAGTGACGCTCCAGGACATGATCCAATCCGATGCCGGCATCAACCCGGGCAGTTCCGGCGGACCGTGGTTCAACGTGGCCGGCGAAGTGATGGGCATGACGGCGTCGATGAAGAAGGACGCCGAGAACATCGCCTTTGCCGTCTCGGCGGCCACGCTGCGCAAGATGCTGCCGCGCATGCTCGACGTCGAGCGGCGCTACCGCATCACGACGGGCCTGGAAGTGGCTGCCGATGGCCCGTGCGAAGTGAAGGCCGTGCAGCCCGACTCGCCCGCCGCCAAGGCCGGCGTCCGCCGTGGCGACGTCTTGGCCGAGGTCGGCGGCCGGGCAACGCCGACGAGCCTCGACTTCCATCTCGCCTTGATCGGGCGCAAGGCCGGCGAATCCCTGGGCATCGCCATCCTGCGCGACGGGCAGCGATCGAAGGGCTCGCTCACTCCGAGCGGCAGGCCTCAGCTCGATCCCAAGCTGACGCTCCGGCAGAAGCTTGGCGTCGAGGCGGTGCCGCTGGAGAAAGCCAAAGCCGAAGCCATGGGCCTGCGTGTGTCTCGCGGACTGCTGATCACGTCGCTCGCACCGGCCATGTACGGCAAGGTGGAGCACCCACCCCAACCCGGCGACGTTCTGGCCCGCATCGGTTTCGCCCATCCCCGCGGCCTGGAGCACGCCGCCGAACTGGTCGAGAATCTCCAGCCTGGCCAGGCCGTGGATCTGGTGTTTCTCCGCCGCCAGGAGAATACGGCCACGCGGATCGACGTCCACCTGGTCCTTCCCGAACCCTAAGCGACCGTCTCACGCGCTTCCCCTCGTTGACCCCGGGGCCAACGGCGACGGTGGGCCGCGTGTTCCGACACAACTCCGTCGCCGTTGGCTTCGGGCTAAACAACCGGACGGGTTGAAAACCCGTCCGGGGGTGACGCAACGACCTGCGTTACTTCGCCGCGCCGAGCTGGAACTTCAGCGTCTTGATCTCGAACGGTTTCAAGTCCACGGCGACGCAGTTCTCGGCCACGGGCAGTTTTCGGCCCGGGTCCTCCATCAGGTTCACTTCTTCGGCCGAGACCACGTTGGCGCGGAGGCCGATCTTGACGTCGCGGCTTGCAGTTCCGGCCGCTTCGTAGATCCGGGCGACCGCCGTGCCGTTGGGGCCGGGCTTGAGCGCCGAAAGGACCGCGTTGGGCTGCGAGATCTCGAGCAAGCCCCAGCGCTTGGGCAGCGCGCCGGCGTGCGGCAACGCCTTGCGCACCAGGAGCGGGTTGTTGAACTCCAGCCCGGCCCGGTAAACGCCCGCCTCGCGCCAGTCGCCCGCGTGCGGCACAACCGCATAGTCGAAACTGAGCGGCTTGCCCAACTCGAACCCGCTGTCGGAGGACATCCCCGGCCCGTAGCCGCCGCCGAAACCATAGGCCACGATGGCCGTGGCCCGGGCCAGCGAGAGCATCATCGTGTTGTCGGTGGTCAGGTTGCCCGGCATGCCGCGGTTAAGCAGGGCCACGCCGCGGCGGCCGTCGCCGTAGTCGGCCCAATTCTGGGCGGGGAACTCGATGGCCGCCGGCCGCTCGATCGCCCCAAACGGTACTTCATGCACCGTGCGCCCGCCCTGGATCGAGGTCGGGAAGAGGGCCTGATAGCGGACGAATTTCTTGTTGTTCACGAGTTGCGTGTGGATATCGATGCGTTTGAGGCCCGCGTACACCCGCACGCGGGTGCCGAACGTGCCGTTGTCCATGGGATGCGTTACGGCGAACTCCGAGAACACCGGGCCGGCGATCGTCGTGCCAGGCTTGTCGCTCGCGTCGCTGCTGAAGACCGCCTTGCCGGGCTGGGGCACGGCCTGCTTGCGGGTCATGGCGATGCGGCTGCCGCCGTCCAAGGGCTGGTAGAGTTCCCACAGGTCGCCGCCGTCGTGCTCGCGCGAGACCACGGCGGGCCCGGCCAATGCCTGCCAATTGCCCTCCTTGACCAGGACGCTGGTGATCGCGCCGTTGGCCGGATGGACGGCCACGCGGTAGTGCTCGTTCTCGATCACCCCCGCTTGCTTGCCTGGAACTGCGGCCGAAGCGGTCGCGCCTGGGGCGCGCAGGGGCTTGGCGTGATAGACCGCATGGCCCATGGCCGACACATCGCGGGCGATGAAGGCGATCTTGGCTCGCAGCAGGCCGCCGTCGGCGTACCGCTCGGCGGAAAGGAGTTGATGCGGCACGGGTTGGCCGGCACTGTCCACCAGGGCGAGGTCGCGAATGCCGGTGTCGGCGATTCCAAGATCGGCCTCGGCCAGGTCCGTTCGGGCCCAACCGAGCGTGTTCCAAACGACGATCGGGATGCCTTCGCCCTGAGTGTCGATCTTCGCCGCCACACGCTCCACGCCGGCGTCGACGAACTCGACCGCCAGACGCCTGGAAAAGTAGTTGCTGGATAGCGTGTCGCCGTACACGCGATCGGTCATCACGCCGGATGCGAGATCGTGGGCCTGGTTGAAGAGCACCGGTTCCCAGGCACGCCACACCGCTTGGTCATCGGTGGGAACGCCGAGCCAGTTGCCGATCACACCCAGCTTTTCCGCCGTCGTGAGCAGCCGCTCCAGCTCTCTCGTCTGTTGCTTCAACTCGATGCGGCTGCTGTACGTACCTTGAAAAATGGGATTGAGTTCCCTCTTGATCGCCGGCCGGTCCGGCCGCGCGGCAACGACCTTCTCATAGTCGGCCGGCACGGCGATGCGAAGTTCGAGCGGCGCGGCCTTCGGGCCTGGTGGCTTCAAGGCGCCTCCCTCGAGCCGGAATACGGTGATCGAATCCAGGGCCAGCGAAGCGTTCCCGTGCCAGCTCACGCGGAACTCGAAACGCCCATCGCGAT
>CAZFKF010000885.1:0-3191 GCA_964518805.1 uncultured Planctomycetaceae bacterium
CCCCGAATCTTCTAAGTTGCTTCTAATTAACGGTTTCCGACGACGCGTGAGTCGCCATCGAGGAGAGGCAACTCAGTGGCGTTGGGCCCGATTCTACCACACCAGGCTGAGTACGGGAACCCTACTCCAAATTCCCCGTGCACAACTCAGTGCCCAGGTGTGGGACGGAACTGTGCGCCCACACGGCGATACACAGTTTAGTGCCGTGTTTTTCCCGTGGATTTCGCATTGAGCGCAACAAGAAAGCCCTCGGAGGACGGGGGCTTTCTTGCTGCAGCGAAGGGCTGCCGGCCGTTCGGCCCGATCATTTGTCGGAGTACACTTGAGTGCTCTCTTCTTTGGTGATCGGTTCGCGAATTTCGTCGGTCAGCAGTTGCACGCGTACCCGCTGGTCCCCGGGTTTGAGACCTTGGACGCGGACGCGGAAGGTAGTATCGGCTTTGGCGGCAAGTCTGGGCAGAGGCTGGAACACGATCCGATTGCCGTCCCCGTTGTGTTGTGCCGGTTCTGTGGCCACGAGCCGCATGTCGGGCGGCAGGGTCACGCTGATCTGCACGTTCGTGGATTCCTTGGAGCCCTGGTTGAGGACGCGGATTTCGTAAACCGTCTCGCCATTGACTTCGACCGGATCGCGCGTATCGGTGACCTCGAACATGGTCGCCGCGATCCCGTCGATAATCACGGGCTGCTCCTTCTCGACGGAGATTCCCTTATCGGCCGTGCTTCGGACGCGCAGCCGTTCTTCGCCCATGGACACGGCGATTGTGGCCAACTCGACAGTGCCCGTTTCCCTGACAGGCAATTCTTCGAGGAGCCAGCGGACCGAACGCGTGGCGTCGTCGTAGACCCCGGAGTTGTTGGCCCGCACGAACTTCAGACCGGGCGGAAGCTGCGCCACGAGTTCTACCTGTTTGGCCGGCGCAGTGCCCGGATTCGACACGGAGATCTTGTACGTGGCCTCACGATCGAGGAACCGCCGCTTCGGGCCTTCCAGGTTGATTTCCAGTTGCGGGGCCAGGACTTCCAAGTCCCAACGTTCTTCGCTTTTCACGCTGGCATCGGCTCGGGCGACCAGCAGATTGGTGATGGTGCCGGGCTGGACCGCGGTCAGCTTGAGTTCCACCTGCCGGCTCTCGTTGGGCTTCAGGTCGCCCACCTCGTATTCCAGATCGCGGCCCGTGGCGTGTTGCAGGTTGGGCGGAACGCGTTCGTCCAGGATCACGCGGCGGGCGATGCCGCTTCCCGCGTTGGCAACGGTAATCCCAACCGTCACTTCGTCGCCAATCAGCACCTTGGTCGGAGCGCTGACCTTGAGCACCAACTGCGGCTTCGTGGCGATGGTTTGGGCCGACGCTTCGGCACTGAACGTGATGGTCGCTACGCTGCCGACGGGGCCCTCTTCGATCGGCATGACTTGGACTTCCACCGCAATATCGTCGCCGGGCTTGAGCGTGCCGAGCTGCCAGACGAGCTCGCCGTGAACGCCTGGCGTGGCTTGGGGCGCGGTGCGAACCAGTCGCGTACCCTTGGGCACGATGTCGCGCAGCTCGACCGTGTGCGCCGCAACCGGGCCGGTGTTCTTCAACTTAATCTGGAAGGTGGCGGCTCTGCCGACTTGGATTTCCGGCGGAGCGATCTTCTGGACGGTGACTTGAGGCGCTTGCGGTCCCTCGGTGTGCTTGGATCCGGGTTTACCCGTCCCTTCGCCTGCTCGCCCCATGTCGGTCTGGCCCGAAACCGCAGTCCTCGGCTCTGCGGGCGGAGCGGTGCGGCCGGCATCGGCGTTCTGCCGGGGCACGGGACTGATCGTCGATGCTCCAGGACTCAGTAACGCCGGTTCGTTGGCAGGAGTCGGTCGGGTGGTCGGGGCATCCGAGCGAGTGCCGTTTGTTCCGATCGGCCTTGCCTCGGCGGCCGGTTTCGTGTTCACGTTGTTGACCGACTGCCGCAGATTTGTCGTGTCGCGGGGTGAACTCCCTCGTGATTCGAGGGCAGCACTTCGCAACACGGGGCCGGTGGCGGCGTTGGCATCGTCTGATTCAGGAGGCAACGTGCGTGGCGATGGCGTGTCGGCCCGAAGTGGCCTGGCAGATCGCGCGCCAATGCCGCCGGATTCGATCTGGCCCGGCGCGTTGGATCCCGAATCGGAAACGGAGCTTGTCGGCTTTTCGGGCAGAGTGGGTGAATTGGAGGTTCCGGCCGCGGAAGCCCCGGCAAGCCTACGAATCCCAACCTCCTCGGGCTTGGCCCGCAATCCAAACGGATCGCCGGGCACGGTGGGCGACACGACCGTTCGGGTGGGAAATGGTCTGTCGTCTGCGCTCGATCGCACAGATTCGCTGGCCCGCGTCACAGGCCGGATCGGTTGGTCCTCGGCGCCCACGGCCGCCGTGCGAATCGCATTCGAGGCGAAAGGACGCTGGGGGTTGCGAAGTGGATTAATGTGCGGATCGGGCGGCAGGAGCCTCGGTTCTGCGGTGGGAGGCGAGGCAGACGCCTGTGTGTCCGGCATCGCCGGCCCTGTCAGGGCCGGCGATGCCGCCGATGCGTCCTCCGACGCCGGCTCTTTGGCTCCGCGTTGCGCGTAGGCGATGGCGAATACTCCCAACGCCGATATCGTGGCCAACGCCGACATCACCAAGACGATGCGTTTCATGGGTAGGCACCCCATCGAGCCGTGGCAGCCCAACCAGCCAGCTGCCACAGACAAAGTCATTACTCAGCAGGACTCCATGCCGCTGCCGACGATCTTCTCAGCCCGATGGACCACCGCGCCGAGAGCGCCGTCCGGCTTTTCGGCACTCGGGCAGGGTTAGTACCAAAATCCTCCCAGCAGTGGAAGGGCAGTTCAGATTGGGCTGCCCCATTCGGGTGGCGGCAGAAGTGCGGTGGACATGTTGCGCGGTCGGTTACCCGCAGGGTTCCATCGAAAGGTTTCACGATGTATCCTACATGCGATCCCCCTCTCCCAAGTTGAACGCAGCGCAAGGACGCAGCTAGTTATGAGAGAATAGGCAGGACTCGTGCTTGCTCATTCTACCAATACTAGCTGCGTCCCCGTTTCGATCCTTGCTCATTCTACCAATACTAGCTGCGTCCCCGTTTCGATCCTCCATGAGCTGTCCGAGGACGCTCTAACGGACTGTCGAGCGTGGCTACGTCGTGTGCATCTCCCCACGCCAGCGGCGCGA
>CAZFKF010000886.1:0-3189 GCA_964518805.1 uncultured Planctomycetaceae bacterium
TCGCCGATCGAGAAGGGGCTCTGGGCCAAGAGCGACGGCGAGAGGGGCGAGATTGCTCGCGAACGGCTCGATTTCTCCCAAGGAATCACCCTCGAAGCCTGGATCAAGCCGGAAGGCGCGCAGGTCGGCCGCATCTTCGACAAGATCACGGCCGGCGGCTCCGACGGGTTTCTCTTCGACATCTATCCCGCGGAGTCGCTCCGCCTGATCGTCGGCTCGCGCGTGCTCCAATTGCCGGCCGGCACCATCAAGGGCGGCCAATGGCGGCACGTGGCGATGACCTTGGACGCCGAATCGGGCGGCGGCGCCGTTTATGTCGACGGCAAGCCTGCGGCCGGATGGCCCGGGGTGATCAGTCCCTCGCCGGTCACGCTCGGCTACGCGCTCCAACGCTACGTCCAAGCGTGCGGAGGCCGGGGGACGTACCCCATCAAATTCAACGGCGGCATCTTCACGGTCGAGCCCAAACCCATGGGCAAGCCGTTCAATCCGGACTGGCGGGCCTGGGGCGATTGCCATTGGTTCCAGAACGTGCGGCACATGTACCATCCCATGCTCGCCGCCGGCGATTTCGAAATGATGGACGCGTTCTTCCGCCTGTACGCCCAGGCCCGGCCGCTCTGCGAGTCTCGGGCCAGGCTCTACCACGGCGTTCGGGGCTGCTATTTCCCCGAGACCATGACCGTGTGGGGAACCTACTCCAACGGCGATTACGGCTGGAACCGCGCCGGGCACGAGCCCAAGGAAGTCCTCTGCCCGTGGTGGGCCAATGCCTGGAACCAGGGGCCGGAACTGGTGAGCCTGCTCTTGGACCGCTGGGATTACACGGCCGATGAGGCATTCTTGAAAGAGCAGGTCCTGCCCATGGCCGAGTCGGTGCTGGCCTATTTCGACACCCGATTCAAGAAGGGCTCCGATGGCAAGATCATCGTCAGTCCGACCCAATCGGTCGAGACCTATTGGACCGGCGTGGTGAACGACACGCCGGCCACCGCCGGACTGAACGACATCTCGGCCCGGCTGTGTGCCCTGCCCGAGCGTCTGCTGTCGCCCCAGCAGCGGGCCTTCTTCGCTCGGATGAAGTCTGCGTGCCCCGCGGTTCCGATCGAAGAGCGGGAGGACCAAGGGAAGAAGGTCCGCAAACTCGCCCCGGCCGAGAAGTACGACGCGAAGCGGTCGAACTGCGAGAATCCCGAGTTGTACGCCGTGTGGCCGTTTCGCCTGTTCGGCCTTGGGAAGCCGGGATTGGAGGAGGCTCGCACAGCCTATGCCCTTCGCTTCAACCATCTCGACACGGGCTGGGGGTACGACGGCAATTGCGCGGCCCTGTTGGGCCTGACCGACGAGGCGGCGCGAATCCTCAAGATCAAGTGTGCGAACTCACACCCGGCCTATCGCTGGCCAGCCACGTGGGGGCCCAACTTCGACTGGTTGCCGGATCAGAACCACGGGGGCAATCTGTTGGAGACGACGCAACTCATGCTCCTCCAGCCGGAAGGCAAGAAGCTTCGCATTCTGCCGGCCTGGCCCAAAGACTGGGATGTGCAGTTCCGGCTCCACGCCCCGCAGAACACGGTCGTCGAATGCATCTACCGCGGCGGCAAGATCGAGAAGCTTGACGTGAACCCCGCGGCACGCACGAAGGACGTAATTCTTCCACGGGCTCGTTGATCGTTCTGGCTGCTTCTCGTCCCCACGCAGAGTGGGAACGAGAAGCAAGCCCCGGCTCGCGTTGGAATATCCTCCGCCCCCCCTGCGTGACGGGGCGTGCGTTGACACCCGGGAGTGTCGCCACTAGAATGCGCGGTTTACCCGGTCGGGGATTCCCCTTGAATAGACAGCGGAGGGGCGTACTGTGGCTGGGTCGATCGTGGGATTCAGCACGGGAGGTACTTTCAGGCTGTGGCTATTTCGCTCCTACGCCCTAGGGGTAGGAGTCCTTTCAAAGCGTTTCTTATCCTGTCAAACGATTTCGGAGGAAGCCACTGATGGCAGAGCAGAAAGCAGCCCAGATTGTCAACGTCATGAAGGAAGCGCGGCTCTTCCCGCCCTCGCCCGAATTCTCGGCCAAGGCCCGCATCAAGTCCATGGACGAGTACGAGAAGCTGTGGAAGGAGGCTGCCGCTGACATCCCGGGATTCTGGGGCAAGATGGCCGGGGAGCTGCACTGGTTCAAGCCGTACGACAAGGTCCTCGATTGGCAGTGTCCGTTTGCCAAGTGGTTTCCCGGTGGGCAGACCAACGTCTCGTACAACTGCCTCGACATCCACCTCAACACGCCGCGGCGCAACAAGGCGGCGTTCATCTGGGAGGGCGAGCCGGGGGACGTCCGGGTACTGACCTACGAGATGCTCCATCGCGAGGTGTGCAAATTCGCCAACGTGCTCAAGGGACTGGGCGTGGGCCGGGGCGACGTGGTCTCGATGTACATGCCGATGATCCCCGAGTTGGCCATCGCCATGCTCGCCTGTGCCCGGATCGGCGCGGTCCATTGCGTGGTCTTCGGCGGATTCTCGGCCGAGGCCATCGCCGAGCGCAATAACGACTCGAAGGCCAAGGTGCAGATCACGGCCGACGCCGGCTGGCGCCGTGGAAGCCAGTTGGCGCTGAAGACCAACGTCGATGCGGCTTTGGCCAAGTCGCCCACGGTGCAGAAATGCGTGGTGGTGCCCCGCGTGGGCAACGAGGTGCCCATGACCGAAGGACGCGACTTCTGGTGGCACGACCTGATGCAGAACGCCTCGGCCGACTGCCCCGCCGAACCGCTGGACAGCGAGTCGCCGCTCTTCATCCTCTACACCTCCGGCTCGACCGGCAAGCCCAAGGGCATCAAGCACACCACGGCCGGCTACAACTTGTACGCCAAGAAGACCACCGAATGGGTCTTCGACGTGCGCGAAGACGACGTCTACTGGTGCACGGCCGACATCGGCTGGATCACCGGACACACCTACATTGTCTACGGGCCGCTGGCGGCCGGCGTCACGTCGTTCATGTACGAAGGGGCGCCGAACTTCCCCCAGGAAGACCGCTGGTGGGAATTGATCGAGAAGTACAAGATCAACATCCTCTATACCGCTCCAACGGCCATCCGCACGTTTATCAAGTGGGGCGACCAGTGGGTCGATAAGCACGACCTGTCGAGCCTGCGCCTGCTGGGAAGCGTCGGCGAAGGGATCAACCCCGAGG
>CAZFKF010000887.1:0-3187 GCA_964518805.1 uncultured Planctomycetaceae bacterium
GCCGATGGAACGGATACCGGCGCAACGGCCAATACGGCGCGTTCATGGGCGAAGTTATGTCCGCGCTGTCCGCCACATCCCCAGTGTAATTGCCGTTAGCCGAGAAGCTAGGGCAATCCGCCCGGATTCGCAAGGGCAAGGGCAAGGGCAATCGCTCTTGCCCTTTTCTGTTGCGCTGATACCTTCTTGATTCTCCGTTGCGTGTTTCCCTGTTGGCGATTGTCCGTTACCGTTGCGGTCCCTGCCGTTGCTTGCCCTGCCGATTCTCGTTGCGGGTTCCGTTGCCACTTGTCCCGCTGTTGCGGTCCCGCCGTTGCCCTTGCGGTCTTGTCTGCCCTGCCCGATTGCCGTTGCGGTCCCTGCCGTTGCTTGGCAACGTCGATTGCCACCATGCCCGATGTTGCCGACAACGGCGTTGAACCGGGCATGACCGGGGCAGGGTCAAATCCGCGCGAGCCAATCCAGGTCTTGCAGACGGCACAAGCGGCTGCTGTATCGACTGGCGAAAGTCGTTTTGCGATTTCGACCGACGTGGCTACCTGCAAGCCGCTGTGGTGCATGGCACAACGGCGGTTGGCATCCATTGATGCTGATACCGGGGGTTGATCCTGTCGAGTCCAGCGCACTTCCGAATCGCTCACGACGGGCTAGTGCCTCGTTCCTTTTCGGGGTAGAAGTCGTGGCCGTATTCTTCCGCCGGGACGAACACGGCGTTCTTCACGTCGTTGGCTTCGCAAAACTCCTTGAATCGGTTCGTTACAAACAGGCCGCCTGCCCAGCGGGGACGGAAGATGTCCTCTCCGCTCCAAGTCTCCGGCTTGATGATGATGGCCTTCCATCGCTTGATGCCAATGCCCAACTGACACACCGGGCATGTCGGCGGTTGCTCCAATTCGACGCCCGAAGCAACATTGTCCACGACTGCCCGACTGAGAACGACGGCACCTTTGAAATATGGCGGTGGGTCGCCGCTGAGCTTGCGATGCCGTTTGACCTTCACCACTTCGACCGGCTCAAACCCGCTGAGGCCAATTAGCCTTTGACGTTCCCACAACTGCTTGAATCGCAATGACACCAAGATGTCACTTGCGGTCGGAAACGCCAAATCGCCGTACTCGCGTCCCCAGGTATCAAGCTCCACGCGGTACGGAGGCAGCCAAGGTCGCATCCCGATGTACTTCCCGCACGCCTCGCAGCGCGGAGCGTCCCCGAACCGGGTCTTGTCCGCAGGACGCGCGTCCACTCTTGCCGTCTCGTGCTCGTCGGTTGGCGCATTGTTCAAGAAAAAGAATTGCATGTCCGCCTTCCCCCTCTCCTTCCGTCAAAAGCCGTTGGGGAAACGCGATCTCAGGTCAGGCCGACTATAGCGCCAGCGCAACCATGCTTCAAAGTCCGCAGGCGTCGCATTGGCGTTGGCCGGGTTTCTCAGCCATTGCCCGACTTCGGCGTCCAACTCGCGGTGCCAGGTCTGGTAGCCTCGATGCGCAGCTTCATCAAGCGCCTGAGTCGTAAACCGTGGATCGCGCGGCGCGTACCGACCCGCGAGATTCGGATGCTGCTCAAGCTCGTTGTAGATCGGTCTTGAGATCGGGTGGTGGATTTCTCCGCAGGGTGCGCGGCCCCGCATGAGGGTCGCACCACTGAGGCCGGCGATTACGCACTGCTCGAAACAACTCGTTCCACCGATGCCCGGTTGGAAATTGCGGGGCCTAAAGAAGTCGGTGGCCGCGCGCTCCCACGGGCCTACGGGGGCCATCTGCCACTGTGCGTCAAGATAGTTGTCTATCGCCGCCGCGCGCTGGCTTGGTGGAAGGTTCGTATCTCGTGCGCGAAACAACTGCTCCCCGGCGTACCGTTCAAGGTCGCTTCTTGTGTCCGCCTGGATGCTAGGCGGCTCATACGGCGCAGGTGCAGGCGGCGTAGCTGGCGCTGGGGCCGGCGCGCTCGGGGCAAAGGGATTGCTTAGCCCAAACCACCATTGTGCGTTCGGGGACCACGGCCACTCCCACATTCCACTCGGGTCTATAGAAGGTTCCGCCGGCCATCCGAGGCTCGCCCCGTCCCAACCCCAACGCGGTTCTCGGCTTATGCGGCCGGCAACCTTCTCGATTCTCCTGTCCAGGAACATTTGCGCCCGGCGCGGGTTCTCGCCAAAAAGGGTCGTTGCCGCCGGCGCGGGCACCTGCTCGACGCGCGTATACAGTCCGTCCGGGCACGGGTCCACAATGGTTTCAAGCGTCCAGCAGGTTCCGGTCATGGCTGCTATTGTAGCACGAATCGAGAAGGTCGCGTCAGCCGCGCATGCGAACGGAGGTTTCCTCGACAATCCACAGCTTGCCGACGAGCGGTTCGCGCTCCAACACGGGCAACAACCGTTGTAGCACCGACAGCACGCGCGGCTTGTCGAGTCGAGCCAGCCGCAACACGACGATGCCGGCGTAGTCGCCCGGCGGATAGGCGCGAATGTCCGCGAAGTCCAGGTCGAGCGTTACCACGGCACGGCCTTCGCGCTGGCAGACTATCGCCACGTCGGTATCGGGCTGGCCCACCATGCGCTGATCGCCAACGGTCACGGCGTCGTGGCCCGCGCCGGCAAGCAGTTCGGCCACCTCGGTCGGCAGGTTTTCATCGACCTTGAACTTGGGCATCAGACGGCACCCGTGGGCAGCGGGACCATCCGTTCACGAGCGAGATCGGCAGCGTAGGCCATCGCCGCTTGCACATCCTCGGGCTTGAGCGATGGGTAGCTGTGCAAGATTTCGTCGGTCGGCACGCCAGCGGCGAGGTTATCGAGCACGACCGCCGCCATGACGCGCGTCCCCTTGATGCACGCCTGCCCGTGGCAGACGGCCGGGTCCACGGTGATTTGTTCCCGCCAGTCCATATCTGATACCTCTTGCCAAGAAGTCGCCTACCCTTCCATTCTACCCTCTGCTCTGGGGGCGGCCCAGCGGAGCGGGCCGGGCTAGGCAGGACGGCCGCCGGCCGGTCAGTTCGGGACTTGTCCGGGCTGTCTTTCTTTCCTGGGTTTGGCACATTTGACTTCTACCGCAGAGGAGCGATGATGTGGCTTCTAAGACGTACTTCTAAGAAGGGGTAGGTTAGGTCCGGCAGCCGTACCGGGCCGGCCACCCCCAGGGCCAGCGCACACTAATTGCCTTTGCCAGTAAGGATTTGCATCAAGAAG
>CAZFKF010000888.1:0-3184 GCA_964518805.1 uncultured Planctomycetaceae bacterium
CGATATGACCCGATTCGTCACCGGCGAGGAGATCACCGAGGTCGTCGGGGCCATTGCTGAGACCTTTGTCAAGAAGCGGAAGTTGCCGGCCGGCGTGGCCAGTGGGAAGATCGTCTCCGACGGCGCTTCGGACGAGTGGGGCGACGTGACCGTGGACGACGCGGTGCTCTTCCTGGCCCGCTTCTCCGGTGGCGCGGTCGCCAGCTTTGAGGCCGCACGCCAGGCAACCGGCAACCAGAACCGCAACCAATTCGAAATCAACGGCGCCAAAGGCTCGTTGAAATTCGACTTCGAGCGGATGAACGAACTCCAGTACTACGATGCCACGCTGCCCCGAGCCGTCCAGGGCTGGACCACGATCATGTGCACCCACGGCGGCGATCACCCTTACGTGGGGAACTGGTGGCCCGATGCCCACATCATCGGCTACGAGCACGGCTTCACCAACCAGGCCTTCGACATCATGAAGGTCATCGCCGGCGAGGAACCGACCGTGCCGATCCCGGACTTTGCCGACGCCTACCAGACGCAGCGCGTCCTGGAAGCGGCCTTGCTGTCCGCAGAACGGCGCGGCCCGGTGAACCTCGACGAAGTCCGTTAAACGTCAGGGACCACGCGCGATAGCGTCGCGACGCAGGGCGCCGAAGGCGTACGGAGGGGGCCTTCGGCGCCCACCTTTCTTCTACAACGGCCCGTCACAGCGCCAAACCGGCTGCCGTTCGTAGTGCGGGGGCTTGTCGTGCCGGGCGATAGAAAAGCCCCCGGTGTCGCGCCGTTTGCGGGCCGATCAATCGCGGCTGCTGCTATAGCGCATGACGTAGTAGAGCAACGTCATGATTGCTTGGAGCGTGGCTGCCACATAGGTCAACGCGGCCGCGTTGAGGACCTTGCTGACGTAATACAGCCCGTCGCGATCGATGATCCCCAGGTCAACCAACACGGCTTTGGCGCGGCTGCTGGCGTTGAACTCCACCGGCAGGTTGATCACCTGGAAGACCACAACGCCGGCGAACAACACGATCCCGGCAAGCAGCAACCACGAAACGTTCAGGATCACCCCCAAGAACAACATCCACATGCCCGCTCCGCTTCCGAAACCGGCCATCGGCACGGCGGCGTTTCGCAGCACCAGGGGCGCGTAGGCCTTGGCATCCTGGAGGGCATGTCCCGCCTCGTGACCGGCGATGCCCACGGCAGCCAGCGACCGGCTCTGATAGACGTCTTCGCTCAACCGCAGCACTTTGTCGCGGGGATCGTAATGGTCGGTCAGGTGGCCGGGAATCATCTCGACTCCCACATTGTTCAGCCCCGCAGCGTCGAGGATGTGCCGCGCGGCCGCCGCTCCGCTGAGAGGGGCTGGCATCTGCTGGGCGGCAGAATAGGCCATCTTGATCCGCAACTGCGCCCAAAGCCCAAGAAGAAATGGGGGTAGTACGAACCACCAATACATCGGGTCCCAATGCCACATCATGGTATGCTTGCTCCTCTCAAAGTCTATTCGCTCGCACCCGGTGTTCTTTCAACGGGCCGAAATCTTCCGCAGATAAGGTTGCCGCGAATGGGAATTCAGTGCACCGCTCTTGCTTAGAAGTCGTGCGGAATTCTACACGCCCCACCTGTTGCCAGCCAGTGGATCGGGTATACACCTAACGGCGGGGAGTCGATCGAGACAGCGGTTGGATGGATTGATGCGAGTGGATATCACCAGACTGATGTGGGGGGTCGGTCTCTAAGTTGCGGTCGCGGCGACGTGTTGCGACGCCCGCCTCGCTTGTCGGATTGCCACCGGCGCAGTCCAGAAGCGGCGCGGGCAGGCAGACGACGATGGCCGTGCCGGACTCGCACCGCGGGTCGACGAAGACCTCGCCACCGTAGTATTCCACTGCCTTTCGCACGATCGCCAGACCCATGCCCGATCCTTCGCACGAGGTTCCAGGCAGTCGACGCCCCGGGAGAAACACTTCTTCGCGGAGACTGGACTCGATGCCTCGACCATTGTCGTGCACGCGGAGCGCCACCCGTTGCACCTCGTCGCCGTCGGTCACCCGGTCGGCCGAGATGGTCACCGTGGGGTCTATCGGACTACAACCGTGAAGCAGGGCGTTGCGGATGAGGTTCGAGAAGATCTCTTTGAGGCGATGCGGATGACACCAGACCGGCGGGAGTGGCCGCCGCACGTGGACGCGCGCCCCCCGGGCCTGGATTTGCTCTTGTTGCTCAAACAGCACGTCGGCGACCACGGCGTCCACGTCCACGACGCAGGGCTCCAGCGCCACGCGGCCTGTCTTCGCCAATCCGGCCAGGTCGTCCAAGTAGCGTTTGAGTTCCCGGAGGCAGGCGTCCACATGGGCCACCGACTGGTCTCGGTTGGTCTGCGACGGCTCGTCGAGCGACCGCTTCAGTCGGCCGTAAGAGTCTTCCAGAAGCATGAAGGTGGCGCTCATGTCGTGCGAAAGGGCTCGCACGAAATGGTCCGACTCGTCATGCATGCCTGGGCTGGCCATGGATCGCCATCGCGGGCTGAGGTGATGCCATCCATGGTGCGTGCATTCCCCACGGCTGGGCCCGCGGTGCGCGGCTCCGGCCTTTGGGGGTCCATCAACGCTCTAGATCGTCCATCGGCCCGCCAAAGTTTGTCGATCACGCCAGTTTGGACAGGGTTTGCCCCTTTCCTGCTTCGACCGAAGCAGTCGCAAGGATTCTCCGGAGGCTTAGGATCGCAGCGGAGGCTTGAAGACCAACCACCCGCCAGAATCAACCGGCGTTCGTAGCGCGGCAGCCGGTTTGGCATTATGGCGGGCCGTTGTTGAAGACTGCGAATCCCCGGGCGCGAGATGAACGACGGGGGTGACAACCGAGCCCCAGAGAGGCCGTCAACGGCTGCCGGCCGCCTTCGTGTCCGCGGCCTTCGTGCCGTCGCCCTTCTCGGCTTTCTTCGCTCGGCCTTTTCCGGTTGTGGCGGTCTTGCCGCCCGATGGCTTGACTGGGCCGAGGTACTCCTCGACCGTGATGAAACCGTCGCCGTTGCGATCGTAGCGGGTGAACTCCTCGAGATCGGCCTGCGTGGGGTTCGGGGCGAACTCGGCCAACGACAGTTGGCCGTCGCCATCCAGGTCGCGACGTGGGAACCAGTCTGGCAACCCGGCGGGGAACCGCGACTTCGGAACATGGAACGTCGCGCCGC
>CAZFKF010000889.1:0-3181 GCA_964518805.1 uncultured Planctomycetaceae bacterium
CGTGCATGCTCGATGCCGAGCGTCGCAAGCCGCAAGTCACCATCCGGCAACTCCTCGTGGCGCGCGTCGAGGAGGGCGTCGTGCAGTACAAGGCGACGTTCTTCTACAACATTCTGTACAGCGGCGTGAAGTCGCTGCGCATCGACATCCCCGAGAAGATCGCTGCCCAGGTCCGCAACCAGACTCCGGCGCTTCGCGAAAAGCCCATGGAACCCGCCCCCCAGGACGTTGCCAAAGGGTACGTTGCCTGGAGTTTCACGGGCCAGACCGAACTGCTGGGCGACGGCAAGATCGACCTGGCTTGGCAAGCCAACATCTCCAAGCTCGATGTGGGGGCGCGCGTGCCGTTGGATGTGCCGCGGTTGACGCCCAAGGACGTCGACCGGGCGTGGGGCCAGATCGTGCTGGTCAAGGCCGAGACCATCGACGTGCAGGACGACCCCGGCAAGCAGGCGGGCCTCCGTCCGATCGATCCCCAGCACGACCTGATGCCTGGAGCCGGAGTGCCCAATGCGGCCCGGGCCTTCGAATTCCACGACGACTGGTCGTTGGTGGTCAAGGCCACGCGCTACCAACTCGAAGAGGTCAAGCACACCAGCATCGAACGGGCCGTGCTGCGTCTCGTCGTGACCCGCGCCAACAAGGTGAGCGTTCAGGCGCTCTACCGCATGCGAAGCGCGCAGCAGCGATTGGCCGTGCGTCTGCCTGAGGGGGCGAAGATCGACGCCGATCCGCGGATCGCGGGCAAACCCGTCGCCTTGGAACGCGGCGGGGAGCAGGAATTCTTCATTCCGCTCGTGGGCCGCAATCCCGACGAGTCGTTCTTGCTGGAAATGCGCTACAAGGCCCCGATCGAGACGATCCGCAGCGTTCGGCTCGAATACCCGACTTTCGGCGACGACGCCGCGGTGCAGAAGGTCTATCTCGCCGTCTATCTGCCGGACGAGTCCACGATCCTCGGCAGCGACGGCCCGTGGACCGAGGAATTCACGTGGTATGCGGACGATTGGGGACGCTGGCATCCGTCGCCGAACCTGGACGACCAGGAGTTGCTTGCATGGGTTTCCGCGGCGCGCGGATCGACGGTGGCCGGCGACGCGTTTCCCACCGACGGCCGAATGTACTTGTACTCGGCCCTCCGCCCGTCGGAGCCGGCCGAAGGGGCGCTGCAACTGCGGACCCTGAAGGCCAACTGGCTGCATGGGCTGATCTTCGCGGTTGTGGTTCTGGGGGGCGTCGTCTTGTGGCCGGCCCGCACCGCTTCCCGAAGCATGGCCATCGGGGCCCTTGTCATCGCGCTGGTTCTGTGCGGCGTGTTTGTGCCGACGTTCGCGAGACAAATCCTCAACGGCATCCTGGCCTCGGCGATCCTGGTCGTCGTGGTGGTCTGGCTGGTGCAGTCCACGCGGCGCCGGCCGCGCAGGCCCAGACCGTCGGCGCCTCCGCCGCCGATTGCGAGTTCGCCGGAATCGCCCGCCAGCCCGCCGCCGTCTCCTCCCCCGGCCTCCGCTCCCGCCGCCGAGCCTCCCATGTCCGGCGAACCGGCGCTTGACGCCGGTGCCCAGGCAAAGCCCTCGGAGGAAGGAGGTGCGGCCAATGCGTAGTTGTTCACACCCTTGGTTCCTGTCTCTCGTGGCGCGCCTCTGCGGTGCAATCGCCATGCTTGCAGTTCTTCCCGCCGGATGTCCCACGACTGCGCGCGCCGACGAGACTCGGCCGCTGGTCCGCGAGGTCTACGTGCCGTTTAGCGACTTGAACGTACTGTTGGAGAACCAGCCGCAGCGCGTTTTGCTGGCGCGCGAGCAGTACGAAGAGCTTCTCAAGAAAGCCAAGAAGGCCCCGGAGACACGCGCCCCGCTTTCGGCCGCGATTGTCTCCGCCGATTACGCAGCCACGATCGAGGAGGAGCGGGCCCAGATCGCCGGAACGCTCTCGATCGATGTTCTCGAAGAAGGACTGCACGCCCTGCCGCTGGAGCTTTCCGGCGTGGGCTTGCGGCGCGCAACTCTGGACGGCCAAGGGGCCTCGATGGGCCGAGCCCCCGACGGAAAGCTGACGCTGTTCGTGCAGGGCAAGGGCCGGCATGCCCTCGTTCTGGATGTTGTGGCCCCGCTCGAAACCACCGCGGCCCAGCAGGTGCTCAACTTCCGGCTGCCCCAGCCCCCTGCGGCCAAGATGCGAATGACGGTTCCCGGCGATGTCGAGATCAAGAGCGGCATCGGCGTCGACCGCCGCGTCGTGGACCAGGCGGCCGGCGTCACGCGCTTTGAGCTCGTCTTCTATCGGCCCGCCGACACGACCGTGGTCATGACGCTCAACAGCCATTTGTCGCGCCGTCAGCGGGCCGTGGTGGCCAAGAGCGTATTGGTCGATGAGGTCACGCAGGCGTACGAACGGCTCCACGCCACGGTTTCGCTGGCCGTGCTCCATCAGGCAGTCGATCGGTTCCGCTTCGTGGTGCCTCAAGGCTTCGAAGTCACCGAGGTGACGTCTCCGCTGTTGTCGCGCTGGGCGATCGACCGGGAGGGCGACCGCCGCGTGCTCGACGTGCGCCTCCGCGAGCAAACCGTGCAGACGGTCGTGCTCAACCTTTCCGCCGTGCGCACTCCGCCGCCGATGGAGACGTGGACGTTCCCCAAGCTCGAACCTCTGGATGTGGTGGGCCAGGTGGCCGTGGTCGGGCTGTTGGTCGAAGACCGGCTCAGCGCCCAGTCTCTGGCGGCTCACGGGATCCTCCCCATCGATACGTCCGTGCTTCAGGCCGCGGTTCCCGCGAGCGTGCTCCGGGCCGAGCCCGGGGCCCCGTTGCTAAAGCCCGTGGTCGCCTACTACGCCCCACAAGGTGATTTCAGCCTTGCCGGCACGTTCGTCCGGCCGCCGGCCGAACTGTCGGTCATCACCAACGTGCTCTTGAGCCTCGGCGACCGGGGACAAGAGATCCGTGGCGGGTTCCTGCTGGTGCCCAAGGTCGAGCGGCTCTTCGGATTCGACTTCTCGGCCCCGATCGGATGGCACCTGACGAGTGTGACCGACGCCGCCGGAAAACCGTTGGCGATCGAGCGGTTCGACGAAGCCGGCAAAGCAAGTCGAATTCACGTCCGCCTGCCCGATGGGGTAACGCCCGGCAAAGAATGCCGCGTCTATTTCCAGGCCGCGGCCACGCCCGACGCCTGGCTCGGTT
>CAZFKF010000890.1:0-3181 GCA_964518805.1 uncultured Planctomycetaceae bacterium
ATGTGACGAGAAAGTCTCCCAGACATTCCCCGCGTCCGTTGACGCCCTGGCGACCGCGACATGCTCCACCAGGCGGTATGCTTCCCCATTCTGCTACGGGCCGACAGAGGCGTCAACGGCTTGCTCGGGAGCCCATTCGCAGAGACAATAGCGTCTTCCGTGCCTTGTTCCGGGAAGGTCCCCGGAGGACGAGCGATTCGCCCTTTCGGCGAATCCGGTCCGCCATGCCACCACGATCCTCCTGCCAAGCAATGCCCCACGACGTCCCTCATGCGAGTTCCAACAGACCTTTCTTGACCCTGATCGCCGCGGTGTGCGTGTGCTATGCCGCCGCCTTGGTTGGCGGGTGGCCGCAGCACGGCGCGGAATTGGCAGCGGCCCGGGCCGAACATGCGGCAGAAGCGGCGGCTCACGCCCCCACCCTGACGCATCCGCCGTATTGGATGGTAGCCCCGTTCGCGGCATTGCTGCTGGCGATCGCAGTTCTTCCGCTAGTGCCCAAAATCTCGGCGTGGTGGGACAGCAATCTGCACAAGCTGTGGGTATCGCTGGCCCTGGGCAGCGGCACGCTGCTGTACTACCTTCTGGCCTATGGGCACCCAGTGGTGGGCCACTGGCCGGCCGATCATGCGGTGGAGCCGTCAGCGGGGATGTTCAATTTCGCCGTGGCCGGGACCGTGCTGGAGAACGCGATTCTCTTCGAGTTCATCCCCTTCATCGTGCTCCTGGCCACGCTGTACACGATCAGCGGCGGGCTGCGCATCGAAGGGGATCTGCCTGCCCATCCATCGACGAATTCGGCGTTCATGGCCATCGGGGCGATCCTGGCCAATCTGATCGGCACGACCGGCGCGGCCATGGTGCTCATCCGCCCGCTGCTGGAGACGAACCGCGAGCGCAAGCACACTTCGCATACGATCGTGTTCTTCATCTTTGTGGTATGCAACTGCGGCGGATGCCTTCTGCCGCTGGGCGATCCGCCGCTGTTCCTGGGGTATCTGCTGGGGGTGCCGTTCCTGTGGACGTTGCGGCTTTGGCCCCAGTGGCTGTTCGTGAACGGGATGCTGGTGCTGGTCTACTATCTCTGGGACCGCCTGTGGAGCTATCCTCGCGAGCAACCCAAAGACATCCGGCTCGACGAGGCGAGAGTCCACCGGTTGCGGCTGGCCGGCGTGTGGCCAAACGTTCCGCTGCTGGTGGGCGTGATCCTGGCGATCATGTTCCTGGATCCGGGCAAGGCGTTTCCAGGAACCGAATGGCATCCCTGGATCTACCTGCGCGAAGTCGCGCAATTGGGTCTGGTCGCGTTGTCGCTGCTTCTCGGGCGTCCGGCCACGCGACGGCAAAACCACTTCAATTACCACGCCATTTTGGAAGTGGCCGCGTTGTTCGTCGGCATTTTTCTGTGCATGCAGGCGCCGCTTCAGATCCTGCATGTTCGAGGCCCGGCGCTTGGACTTGCAGCCCCCGCGCAGTTCTTCTGGTTTACGGGAGGCCTTTCGTCGGTCTTGGACAACGCGCCGACCTACGTGGTCTTCTTCGAGACGGCCCGGTCGCTCGGCGGGCCCTCCCAGGGCCTCGTTGCCGGAGTGAGTGACTCGTTGTTGGTGGCCATCAGCCTAGGCGCGGTGTTCATGGGGGCAATGACCTATATCGGCAACGGGCCGAACTTCATGGTCAAGGCGATCGCCGAAAAGTCGGGCATCGCCATGCCTAGTTTCTTCGGCTATCTGCTATACAGCCTCGGGGTCCTGGTGCCGCTGTTTGTCATCGTGACGTTGGTCTTCTTTCGATGACCGTGGGATGAGTTGGCTGGGAGGGAAGCGTACAAGATGAGACCTTGGAGCACAGCGGCAGCGACTCTCGTCATCCTGGGATTGGCGGCACAGTGCGCGAAAGCCGGCGAACAGCCGGTCGAGGCGCCCCCGGCGACGCCGGCTGCGGGGAGTGCCACAGCCAACGCGGCCGACGGGCTGATCGCCTCGCCCGAGCCGGATTGGCCCCAGTGGCGAGGGCCGCGACGCGACGGAGTCTCCGCCGAAACCGGCCTCTTGCCGCGTTGGCCGGCGCAAGGGCCCCGGCTCTTGTGGAAGAAGGACAAGCTGGGAACGGGCTGGGCCTCGCCGATCGTCGTCAAGGGTAGGATCTACATTGCGGGCGATGTGGACGACGAGTTGATCGTCTTCGCCCTCGACCTCAACGGCAACCTGCGATGGCAGTCCGCCAACGGCAAGGCGTGGACCGGTTCCTTTCCCGGATCGCGGGCCTCGTGCGCGTACAGCGAGGGGCGGATCTACCAGGTGAACGCCCATGGGCGCGTCGCGTGCCTGGAGGCCGAAAACGGAAAAGAGGTCTGGGCCGCCGATGTCCTGGAACGGTTTCAGGCCAAGAACATCACCTGGGGCATCAGCGAATGTTTGCTGGTGGACGGAGCGCGATTGATCGTCACACCCGGCGGTCCCAAAGCCCTGATGGCTGCCTTGGACAAGAAAACGGGCGACACGCTGTGGACCACGCCGCCGCTGGGCGAGGACCGCACGAGCTACAGTTCGCCGATCCTCTTCCGCCACGGCGGGCGGAAGTTGCTGGCCAATTGCACTTCGGCCCACGGCTTCGGCGTCGATGCCGAAACAGGGAAGCTCCTCTGGAGCGTGGCGCTGAAGAACCAGTTCGGGGTCAACGTCACCACGCCCCTGTACGGTTCGGGGAGGGTCTTCTATGTGACGGCCTACACGCCCGCGGTCCAATGCCGGTTGGTGGCAGCCGGTTCGGGGATCGAGGCGGAAAGGACCTGGACCAACGCGCTCGACACCGTCACCGGCGGCGGCGTGCTGGTCGACGGACGCCTGTACGCGGCCGGGTATCACAAGCCCAAGTGGTGGTTTGCGTTCGACTGGGCGACGGGAAAGACGCTGGGCGAACAGAAGGCCCTTACCACCGGCGCAGCGGTCCATGCCGACGGCCGCCTCTATTGCCTGGCCGAAGACGGCCGCGCGGCCATGCTGAGCCCCTCGGACTCAGGTCTCGGCATCGTCGGCCAATTCCGCTTGGTCCCGAAAACCAACCGCGACGCATGGGCCCATCCGGTCTTGCTCAACGGAAGGCTGTATCTGCGGTACCACGACACGCTCTGGTGTTACGACGTTCGAGCGGAGTAACGTGCCGGCAACGCACAACATCG
>CAZFKF010000891.1:0-3179 GCA_964518805.1 uncultured Planctomycetaceae bacterium
CACGCGGATCGCCGACCAGCCGTTGGACAATCTCGGCAACGTCAAGGTCAAGGACGACCTGCGGCTCTCCTTCTTGTACCTCGCGCCCAAGGTGGCCAAGGACAACCGCATCAAGCTCACCGTCGTTGGCGAGCGGCAGACGATCGACCTCAGCGTGCCGGTGCGCAGAGACCGGAATCTCGTACTCCCGTCTCTGAATGGAGGCTACCCGCGCTACTTCATCTACGGGCCGATGGTCTTCCTCCAGGCGACCCAAGAAAACACCTTGATCCTAGGGGCCTCCTCGACCTGGAACCAGTTGATGATGGTGCTCAAGAGTCCGCTGCTGATGCGGATCATGGATCAGCGGGCGTACGACGGGGAGGAGATCGTCACGCTGGGCCAAGGGCTGCTGCCGCACAGGACGTCGAAAGGCTGTCGCGTGCTCGGCTACAGCGTCGTGACGCACGTCAACGGCGCCGCGGTCCGCAACCTGGCGCACCTTGTCGAATTGCTCCGCGATGCCAAGGGTGAGTTCCTGGTCATCGATTTGGCCGGCCGGTCGCCGCCGTTGGTCTTCCGCCGCGAAGAGACGCTCAAGGCGACCGACGAGATTCTCTCCGACGAGGGCATTCGCAAACAGTGCTCCGACGACCTGGAGAAGATCTGGCACGCCCGCAAGTAGCGCGCGAGGATTCACTGTTCAGGGCAAATGCATCGCGAAAGCGCGAAGGGGCGAGATCGCGAAATCAGGTGTGGACTGTGTTGCCGACTGTGCGTTTGACTTGCGACTGCTCGTCCCGCCCGTTTTCGTGTTTTCTCTCTTCGACTCTTTCCTTGCAGTCTTCTTCTGAGGCAACCATGAACTTCGGCACTGGTCCGCTGTCCGTGCCCGTGGCGATCGGCGTGATCGCGCTGGGCGTTCTGGTCCTCGCCGAGTGGGTGATTCACCTCCTTGGGCTCCACCAGCCCAACGCGCCGCAGCGCGAGCGGCTCTCGTTCTGTCTGTGCACGAGTTCGTGGAAGATCGCGGTGGCGTACAGCCTGTTCGACGCGTTCTGGCTGCGCTGGACGACGATCGGTACGGCCCTATCGTGTACGGGCTACGCGGGCGTGCCTTTGCTCGTGTTGGGGCTCGCGGTACGCATCGTGGCCCGCTGCACGCTGGGAAAGCAGTTCAGTGGCTACGTTCAAACCACGGATGGTCATCGTCTGGTGACCGGCGGCATCTACCGCCGCATTCGCCATCCGGCGTACCTGGGGTACGTCTGCCTGCTTCTCGGGTTTCCGATCGCGCTGGGCAGCCTCGGAGGACTCGCCTTCGCGGTCGTCGTGGGCATCCCCACGCTCGCGTATCGAATGCGGATCGAAGAGGCGGCCCTGCTGAACTGGTTCGGCGAGGAGTATCAGCGCTATCGCGAGAGAACGCGCCGGATCATTCCGTGGCTTTGGTAACGAGGAGTTGTTCCTCGGCTTGAACCTGGTCGCGCGGGGGACCGAGGATTCGAGATCCAGCGACGGCGTGGATCAGAATTCGGCGGCGTTGGGGGTGCGAGGGAAGGGAATCACGTCGCGGATGTTGCCCATACCCGTGATGAACTGCACGGCCCGCTCCAACCCCAAGCCGAATCCCGAATGCGGCACCGTGCCGTAGCGTCGCAGGTCGAGATACCACCAGTAGTCCTCAGGGTCGAGCCCCTGTTCCTTCATCCGCTCCAGGAGCACGTCGTAGCGCTCCTCGCGCTGCGAGCCGCCGATGATCTCGCCGACCTTGGGGACCAGCACGTCCATGGCCCGCACCGTGTGCCCGTCGTCGTTGACCCGCATGTAGAACGGCTTGATCGAGCGTGGATAGTCGTAGAGAATCACGGGGCACTTGAATCGCTGCTCGGTGAGAAACCGCTCGTGCTCGGCCTGAAGGTCGTGGCCCCAGGCCACGGGAAACTCGAACTTCTGGCCCGAGCCCTTGAGGATCTCGACCGCCTCGGTATAGGGAAGGCGGACGAACTGGCTGCCGACGATCTGTTCGAGCGTGGCGATGACCGTATCGTCGATCCGCTGGTTGAAGAACTGCATGTCTTCGACGCACTGGGCGAGCACGTCGGCGAAGACTCGCTTGAGAAACCGCTCGGCGAGGTTCATGTTGTCCGCCAACTCGAAAAACGCCATCTCCGGCTCGACCATCCAGAACTCGGCCAGGTGCCGCGAGGTGTTCGAGTTCTCGGCGCGGAACGTGGGCCCGAACGTGTAGACCCGGCCCAACGCGCAGGCCAGGCTCTCGGCGTCCAACTGGCCGCTCACGGTCAGGAACGCCGGCCGGCCGAAGAAGTCCTTGGTGTAGTCGATGCCCTCGTCCTCTTCTTCGAGCATGGGCGGGTTGGCCGGATCGAGCGTCGTGACCCGGAACATCTGGCCCGCCCCCTCGCAGTCGCTCGTGGTGATGATCGGCGTGTGGATGTAGAGGAAGCCTTCGTCCTGGAAGAAACTGTGGATCGAGCGGCAGACGCAGTTGCGCACGCGGGCAATGGCCCCGAACGTGTTGGTGCGCGGACGCAGGTGGGCAATCGTGCGCAGGAACTCGAACGAGTGCTGCTTTTTTTGAAGTGGATAGCTGTCGCCATCGGCCGGGCCGAGCATCGCGACTCGCGTAGCCTGGACCTCGGTGCTCTGCCCCTTGCCGGGCGAGGCTTGAACCCGGCCCTCGACGGTTACGCTGCATCCCGGCCCAAGATGCTTCACTTCGCTCTCGTAGTTTGGCAATCCGCTTGGGGCAACGACTTGGATGTTGCCCAGCGACGAGCCGTCGTTGAGTTCCAGGAAACTGAACCCGCCCTTCGAGTCGCGCCGCGTGCGGACCCAGCCTTGGAGCACGACTTCCCGGCCGACCGATTCGGTCCGGCGAGCTTCGGCAACGGAGATCTTGTCCATTTCTCATGTCCTGTCTCGCGTCAACGCGAGAAAGGCCGAAGGTGAGGGAGAGAGATTCCACAACAGCCCGAAAACGAGGCGGCTGTCGCACGACACCCTAATCGTATCGGCAATTCGTTGGCAAACAAGTGGGGTTTGACCGCTGTCTCCCATCAGCGAATCGCTGCGCGCCGCAAGAAAACAGACAGGCACACTCCGCGCTCCCTACGTCACTCGGAGTGTGCCCGATTTCTTCACGATCGAAAGCGGCCCCAAGGAACCCCGCAGCCTCT
>CAZFKF010000892.1:0-3176 GCA_964518805.1 uncultured Planctomycetaceae bacterium
CGGCTTCCGCCGCGTCGGTCTGCGAACGGCTCTGCGCCACCTGCTTGGGCGCGGAGTTGGTGGCCGAGAGTTGGGCGTCGGCCCTGCCGAGAGCGGCCAACTGCCCGGTTACACCTGCCTCGGCCTGGCGAACGCCACTCTCGGCAGCAGCCACGGCGGCCTCGGCCTGCCGAACGGCAGCTTGCTGCGCGGCAATGCGTTCCCGCACCGCCGACACATCGGCACTGGCGACTCCCGCCGCGGCAACCGCTTCGTCAAGACTGTCCTGCGATGCAGCGCGCTCGGGCACCAGCGCCTGGATGCGCTTCAAGTACGCGACCGCCCGCTTTTGCCTTGCCTCGGCCGCCACTAAGTCGGCCTGCGACTGTTTGACCGCAGCTTGGGCCGCAGCTAACTGTGCCTGTGCCTGGGCCTGCTGGCTCTTCGCAGTTGCCACGGCCGCCCGAGCCGTTTCCACGCTGGCCTTGGCACCTTCCACGGCGGCCGACGCCTCCCGGACACCGGCTGTCGAGTTGATTTCCGTAACATCAACACCGAAAGAGCGCGACTTGTGTCCCGCACGGGCCGCTGCGAGCGCCGCTTCCGCCGCTGCGAGGCGGGCCTCGAAATCACGGGGGTCGAGTTCCGCGAGTAGTTCACCCTGATCGACCCACTGGTTGTCGGTCACGTAGACTTTCGCCACGTGCCCTGCCACCCGCGCGCTGATTGGGACGATGTGCCCCTCAATGAATGCGTCGTCCGTGGTCTCGTAGGAGAGCGAGTGAAGGTAGTAAGCGACGCCGACGCCAATTGCGACAATGGCGGCAATGCTACCCAACGCCCAAACCAAGGGACGACGTGCAGGCTTGGCGGGCGGAAGCGGCTCGTGATCGGAGGGCTCGGGCAGCTTCGGACTGTCGGCCTGTGGGCGGGGTGTCTTGTGTTCTTCGTGGAGTTTCGCTGCACCGCCTCCATCTCCGTCCTTACCCGGCTTGAGCGGGATTTCCGCAACGTGCGACTGAGTGTCGGCCATCCGTATTACCCTTTTGATGAGTGTTAGAAGTCGTACCACATTGCCACCCCAACCTTTTCTTCATTGCGGCGGAAGAATTGGTACTGATCGCTCTTGCCCGTGAAGTATTGACCCCCCACGCGGAAAAGATGATTTGACTCTCCCCGCCACTGCCATCCCGCCTGCACGACGAAATCGCCGCCATAATCGACTTCTTCGCGGATTTGACCGTTTACTGCCAGGAAGGGCGCACCGGAACAGCCTCGCCAGGACTCGATGGGGCTGTAGTCGAGCCCAAACTGAAACTCCCACGGCTTCGTGCCGCCATCGGTGTACCAGGCCCAATCCGCTTCCGCATACACACGCAGATCGTCCGTCAGGTAGTACGAGCCGCCCAGGACGACTGCATTGCGGCTGTAATTGATGCGAGGATACTCGGGGAAGCGCAGCATGAACTCGTCCCCAAGATGAGAACTCAAGTGGTACACGGCAATTTTCGCCTGAAAAGGACCATAGCCGAACGTCAACGGGACTCCAACCCGGAAATCGGCCGAGATCAAATCTTCGTCGTGGTCGAGGTCCAATCTGGGAAATGCCGCCCCCTCCAAATCCAGTTCCCAACCATCCGGGCGTGGCGAACCGTCTTTGGTTCCATAGCGAAGGAGCCCGACACGTCCTCCCGCCTCCAAGTCCATCGTCGATCCAAAATGCGAGTCGTGATTGAAGACGGCCGCAAAGCGAGGCTCCTTCGGCCCAGCAAGGTAGGACGAGTAAATGACGCCATCCGGCAACTTCTGCCAGGTCCAGCATTCGGTCCCCGACGGCGAGTTGCGGCTGTTCCAACTTGAAAAAGACTCCGGGCTGACGGGAAGCATCTGCCGCGGTGCATCGAGTGGCTGACGTGAGTAGGAGAGGCCGGTGTCGAGGTTGGTCCCTGGAGTGGCCGCGGGAAGATCGCCGAATCGACCGGGCCTTGTCTCGGCAAATGGGTCCAACTGCCCTGGCACGGAGACGACGATAGGCTCCTGCGCGAATACGCCCGACGCGCAGAGTGACGCCACCAAGGTTAGGCCCAAGGCGGCGTTGACCGCGGCGCAGCCGCCGCACGGATGGAGACAACGGTCGCATCGGCTCGAACGTCCATCCTGCCTCAACGTTCTGGCGATGCCCAGACTGAATTCCATGATCCGTCTCCAATTAGCATGGTTCGCCGGCCGCAGGGCTCTTCTTGGCATGAATCCCGTTCAGGGTCGCATCAATCAACGCGCCGCCAAACCTCTTGACATCGCTCTCTGACGCACCGCCACACTGCAAATCGAACAACTCCGACAAACAGGCGACAAACATTCGGCTCATGTCCATTGTGTCGAGTGGGCGAAACGAGCCTTCTTTGATTCCTTGCTCAAAGATGGTCTTCAGAATCTGCATGAAACGGGGACGGCTGGCCTTCCGAATCTCGGAGTCATACCCCATCCCCGCCAGAAGCTTAACGATTCCCTTGTGCTTGACGGCGAGTTCCAAAGCTTCCTGGAGAATCCGCGCCAACTTCTGCGGCGCTAGCATATCCGCCTCGGGAATCTCTTGAATCGCCTGGAAAAAGGGGTCCGCCATGCGGGTATAAAAGAATTGCAGCAGGTCGTCCTTGTCTCGGAAGTAGTTGTAGAGACTTGCCGGGGCCACGCCGACTCTTGTCGCCACCCGATCCATCGTAAGCCCGTCAGTCCCACGCTCCTCAAGCACCGCGGTGGCGGCATCGAAAATCGCGTCCTTCATCATGGCCTCGACGCACGCCCTTCTGGCTTTGCTCAGACGCATTGTTGACCTCCGTTGACCTTGCAAGCGAATCTAGTTAGATTATAGCGAACGACGTTCAGAATACAATAGCATTACTCTGTATCGAATAAAGTAATTCGCCTTTCTTAGCCGAAAGACAGATATGGGGCGCAAGGACTGCGCCTTAGAGAACCTCTTGTGAGGGGTATCGTCATGGATGACGCGCACGGAAACTACCATAATACGTGGAGTACAGTCCCACCCACTGGTATCATAGCCGGACGGCGTTGGGCTCTGTTGTGCGGCGTAATACTTGCCGTGACTCCATTCCTTGCAGGGTGCAGCAGTGCATCGCAATGGTTTCACAACGGCTTCAAGGTAGGCCCGAACTATTGCCCTCCCACGGCCAACG
>CAZFKF010000893.1:0-3174 GCA_964518805.1 uncultured Planctomycetaceae bacterium
ACAGGCGCCGTGTTGTCGGCCGCAATGGTGACGGTGAGGGCCGAGGAGTCCGGGCTGCCCAGGTCCGTTGTCGTCGTCAGATTGCCGACGCTGACCGACTCGTCATTCAAGGTCTGGGTGGCGGTGATCGCCACCTCGCCTTGGCTGAGCGGCACAGTGCCGTTGGTGGTGATGGTGACCGAGGTGCCCGATGCCGTGGCGCTTCCGATCAAGGTGCCGTTGGCGAACAACTCCACGGTCGCGCCCGCAACGACGCCGTCGACCTGGAATTGCAGGGTGTTGCCCGCGGTATTGTCCAGGCTGGTGATGCCGTCGGAGTTGCTGGCGCCGGTGTCTGATCCGGGCAACAATTGGATGCTTGTGGGCGCGGCGGGACTGATATAGACCGGCACCAACTGGGTGTCCGCCGAAACGCTGCTGGATGTGCCCGACGCATTCACGCCCACCAGGATGCTGAAGACGCCGGTCACGCCGTTGGAAGGCGTGAGCGTCGCCTGGCCCGTCGCACTGTCGATGCTCAGCGAGAGATTGGAATTGGCCGGACTGACGCTGCCGCTGTAGGTGAGCGTGAGGCTGTCGGGGTTGATCGCCGGAATCGCGAACGTGACCGGCGTGTTGGCGGTGGTCTCGATGGGGGCGATGTCGTCCAAGAACGGCGGGTCGCTGTTGGTATCCGCCTGCACCGTGACCTGGAACGTCCGCGAGGTCGTTTCTTGCGTTACCGTGTCGGTCACCGTGACGGTCACGTCGGCCGTTCCGGTCGTCCCGTTCGGCGCCGAAAGCCGCAGAACGCCGTTCTGCGTGTCCGTGAACGTCGTCACGCTGGTCATCGTCACGGCGTTGACCGGCTTGTCGCTCGAATCGGTCGAGACCGCGTCGATGGCCTGCAACACGTCGCCTCCCTCGGTGAGGAAGCCGAAGATCGTGTATCGGAAATCGAGCCATCGGGTCGGTGCGGCGGTGATGAAGAATTGCGAGCCGTTCGTATCGGCGCCGCTGTTGGCCATGGCCAACACGCCGGCGCTGGTGAACTGGAGCGACGCGTTGATCTCGTCGTCGAATTCGTACCCGGGGCCGCCCGTGCCATCTCCCTCCGGGTCTCCGCCCTGGATCATGAAGTCGGAGATCACCCGATGGAAGGTCAGGCCGTTGTAGAACCCCTCGTTGACCAGGGTGGTGAGCTTGCTGACCGTCTCCGGCGCGAGATCCTGGAAGAGTTGAAGGACCATCGTTCCGTTGGTGATGCCGTCGGCAGAGTCGTTGGCCACGATCCTCAGGCTCGGGTTGCCCGTGGGGACTGTCGCCGTCAACTGTGGGTTGGTCACCGAGGAGTTGGTCAACTGGGAGTTGCTGATCGAGACCGTGTACGAAAGGGCGTTTCCCCCGCTGCTGACCCCGTTCAGGGCGAGGTTCAACGGTGCCCCAGCCGAGACCGTCTGGTCGGATAGCACCGGAAGCGTGACGCTCAACAACTGCCGCGATTCGAGCGATTCAAAGCATGCGCGGCGATAGCGTTCCGGCGTCGAACGAGTGGTACTCCGGCTCCAGGGGAAAAGGCGGAAACGTTTCTGCGAGCGTTGGTAACCCATATTGCGTACTCGGTATGTCGGCTTCCCATATGAGAAACATCGGCGCGAGGCCGTCGGCCGCTAGTTTCTTGGTACGAATACCGGCAGGAAAAGTCACAAAGTTCGCACGAAGACCGCGGTTTCTCCAGTATAACGCAATCCCCGCCTGCCGGCTCAATTTAACGCTCCCCAAAACGGCGGTGGCGCACCCCGGAAATGCGGGACCACAGAGCACAGGTGCAAGAGCCCCGATGATCTCGAACTTGAGGAAACCTGCCGAAGATACTCTTCCAGCGACGGACTTCTGCGGCAAACCGTCCTCACAACCGGAAACACCGGACGGAGGATGCTTGCCGGTTGTAGGAGAGGAGTGGACGGTATGAGTGGTATCAGTAGCGTCGGCGGTTGCGGGTCGGACTCGTATGCGCTGTGGCTGAGGCAGATCGCCCGGCAGTCGAGCGGAGACTGTTCCACAGTCCAAGAGGCGTCCAGCAGTGCAACGGCTGCGGGTGCTGCGGAAACGACGGGCGGCTCAGAAAGCAGCGACTCTCTGGACGACCTGCTCAGCCAGATCCTGGCTGCCATTCAGTCTGCGTTGCAGCAAGCCGACACGTCGGGCAGCGGCAACGACTCGAACGACGTGCGGCAGACGATCAAGAATGCGATCGACGAGACGCTCCAGGCCAACGGCATCGACCCCGCTCAGTTTCAGCCAGGAATGCGTCCGCCCCTGGATGGCACGAGTGGGACCATGCCGTCGGGGATGGGTCCGCCCCCGGGCATGGCTCCACCAGCGGGGATGGGGCCGCCTCCCGACGGCGTTGATGCGACGAACGCCGTCGCGGAGTCCGCCGGCAACTTGGGGACAACTGAGAGTGCAACCAGCACGCAAGATTCGACCGTCACGGACGCCGCAAGCGACCCGACCAATTCCCTGGATCAACTCCTGCAGACGCTGTTTTCGAGCCTGGGCAATAACAACAGCGGAAGCGGCGTGCTCGTAGGCATCATGTTCGACGTGCAAGCCTAAGCGACCCGAGCGTCGGGCTCCACGCTTGCCAGGTCTGCCGGACGAATCCGCATGGCAACTGCCTTTCCGGCGGCAGTTGCACGCTACTCACTGTGGCAGGGCACGCAGTCGGCTTCCGCCTCCAAAGGCCCTTGCGCCGATTCCGCCGAGGCATGCACTGAGGGAAACTTGCTTCCCGCAGCGCCGCCGCGGGCGCGCAACCGGTAAGTTCCCGGCGATTCGCCGCACCATCGTTTGAACGCGTTGCTGAATGCGGTTCTGGTGGTGTAGCCGATCCGTGCGGCGATCTCCTTGATCTCGTAGCGGCCTTCGGCCAGCATGGCGCACGCGCTCTGCATCCGTCGCTCCAGGAGGTACTGAAGAGGCGGCTGCGAGACCAGCGTCTTGAACCGCGCGGCAAAGGCCGATCGAGACAGGCAAACGCGCTCGGCGAGCAAAGCCACGGTCCACGGCCAGTCGCGGTGCGCCGTCATCAGTTGCAGCGCCGGCCCGATTTCCGCATCGGCCCGGGCCGTCAGCCAAATGGCGTGGCCGGCCGGCAAGGTCGCTTCCCCCTTGCGAATCGCCGGCATAAAC
>CAZFKF010000894.1:0-3166 GCA_964518805.1 uncultured Planctomycetaceae bacterium
CGGGGTCCGGCGACTTGCTCATGGCCACGGCGGTCCAGTTCTTCTCGCGGACGACGCGGTTTGCGTTGGCGCCGTATCCGGCGAACTTCACGCCCTGGATGCCGCCGGCGCCCTGGCTGCCCACCGCGTTCTGAAGCGACGCGAGGAAGTCGACCGCAGCGGCCGCCTGGCCGGTATTGCGCGCGGTAAGGCGGAAGATGGCGCAGGGGATCGTCGAGTGGGCGGTGTCCAGCGGGATCATGGGGTTGAAGGCTTCAAGGCGGATCTCGACCGGCAGCGACGGTTCCTCGAATGCAAGCCGGGCGATCGGATAGCCGCCCTCATAGCGGAGCGAAGCCACCGGCTTGAACGGTCCTTCCGCCGCCGTTTGCAGGACCCGGACCACCGACTTGCCACCCGACCGAACGCGCACGGCGAAGAAGCTGTCGGGGATGCGGGTCTCGTTGAGGTTGTTGAAGATCTGCCAGACGCCCAGCCGGCCCTGGCCGTCGAGCCAGACGCTCCCGGTGCCGATGCCGCCGATGGGCATCGACACGGCCTCCAGGTGCTTGCCCTGGTAGACGCGGGGGGGCGTCATCGGGTAGTTCCAACTCTGCGGTCGGTTGGGCACGGTGAGCGGGGCGACCTTGGGGCCGGAATGCTCGGCCCAGGCCACTTCTCCCGCAAGAGCCATACCGGCTGCGGAGATGGCGATCGTTCCGATGAATTCCCGCCGGTTTAGGTTGGTCTCTTGCGGTTCCCCGCAGCGTCCTCCCGAGCAGCAGCAGTTTCTGGTCATGTTCCTTCCTTCCGGCGGGTGGTTTCGTTTTGATGACGACGTGCCCATTATCGGGCGTGGCGGGGCCAAAAGCCAGAGGCGCGGTCGGGCGGGTTGCCAAGCCGGAAAAGGCGGGTAGAATCGTTGACAATTGGGTTTTCGGTAGCCAAGGGCACACGGAGTGTGCCTGCTCCTTTAGGTCTTGAACCGTTTGGGCTCTTCTTGCCACGCGCGTCGACCAGGTTTCGGCGCAATCGAATGTCGAACGACAAGCTGCGTCGTCGGGTCGCATGGGAGGCGGCCCGTCTCATGTACACCCGCGAGGAGTCAGAGTACTTCCGCGCCAAGTTGAAGGCCGCCCGGCGAATCGCCGGGGGAGACGTCAAGCCGGGCGATCTGCCCAGCAATCGCGAGATCCGCGACGAAGTGCAACTCATGGCCCGCATGCACGAGGGCGACCGGCGCGATGAGAACTTGCGTCAGATGCGGGTCGAGGCTCTCCGCATGATGCGGATCCTCTGGAAGTTCCGCCCCCGGCTCATCGGCAGCACGCTCACCGGGCACGTGCGCCGCGGATCGGACATCGATCTGCACGTGTTTTCCGACTCGCTGGAGCCTGTCGTCGCCGTTCTGGAGGATGAGGGCCTGGTGCACGAGGTGGAGCGAAAGCTGGTGCGCAAAGGGGGCGAGGAGCAGGTCTACCGGCACATCCACGTGCGCGACCGATTTGAATTCGAGTTGACGGTCTATCCTGCCGATAAGGCGCATTACGTGTTCAAGAGTTCGATCACGGGCAAGGCGATCGAGCGGGCCAGCATTGCCGAACTCGAGGCAATGCTGCGGGAGGAGTATCCCGACGTGGTGCTCGACCAGGCGGTGCTCGAAACGGAGAGCAAAGTCGATCGCTTCCAGATCTACGAAATGCTTCTCCTGCCGCTCGAACGGGTGAAGGAAAGCCCGCGATACCATCCCGAAGGCGACGCCCTGTACCACAGCCTTCAGGTGTTCGAGTTGGCCCGCGACGAGTTGCCCTACGACGAGGAATTCCTCCTGGCCGCACTGTTGCACGACGTGGGCAAGGCGATCAATCCCAAGGAGCACATTGCCGCCGGACTGGAGGCGCTGGACGGATTCATCACGCCGAGGACCGCGTGGTTTATCGAACACCACATCGAGGCCCACGGGTTGGTGGACGGCACGCTGGGAGCCCGGGCCCGGCACCGCCTCGAAGCGTCGGAGGACTTCGAAGAACTGAAGCTCCTGTCGCGCTGCGATCAGGCCGGCCGGGCCCGCGGAGTGGCCGTGGCCGACGTTTACGAGGCGCTGGAGTTTCTGCGCGACCTGGCCCGAACGTGCGGGGAATGAGCGGGCGGCGCCGCGCGAGGCTTTCGGCGTAGGCGGCAAGCACATGCCCCGATCAGGTGGAACAACAAAATCGCGGATTTGGTGCTGGTACAGAGCACCGCGGAATTGGTAAACTGAGAGGTGGGGAATCCGTTGGTCCTGTCGACGGGCGGTTCCGCCCGCGGACCGGCGAACGCGCAGTCTCTTCATCGGCAGCGAATTCGGAGGCGCACGGCGATGTCATCTTCGGCGATTGCACCACAAGTGAAATGGGAATATCACAGCTTGACCCGCGTTTCGGAAGCCGCGATGGTCGAGTCGCTCAACCAATTGGGCCAGGAGTCGTGGGAGCTTGTCAGCGCTTCGCACTACCGGGACATGCAGGGAATGATGGCATGGACGGCGATTCTGAAACGTCCCATCGGGGACGGAACGGGCACGGCGGTGCACCGGCAGGTTGCGTCCGCACCGATGGCCACGCCTCCCGCGGCAAAGCAGGCCAGGGCCGATGACGAGATGGAGTTTGAGGTCGCGACCCCCTCGCCTCGCCCTCCCCGGCCGCACTCGGCGTCCAAACCGGCGAAGCCTCGCGTCGAGCTATCGGACGACTTCGATTTTGAACTGGCGGACGCGGCCCCGACGGTGCAGCACTCCAACCGGCCGACGAAGGTCAAGGCCAAGCCTGCCGGGGTGGAGGACGAGTTGGATTTTGAACTGGGCGAGACCTTCCCAACCGCCCTGAAGCCCTCGGCGCCTGCCGCCGCGAAGCCCAAAGCCGTCGTCGAAGGCCCAGACGATACGGACTTCGATCTCGGATAGAGAATTGCGCCGCCTCATCTGGCGATTCGCCATGGTGTTGGTACACTGGTGGCGCAGGGGGTTGCCCTGCGCCCTTGTGCTTTGGGCCTGTCCCTGGGCCTCCGACGTCTTGGCGACGGCGGAAGTCGGTGGTTGCTCGCCACGGTTCTGGGGTCGGGACGAAGCGATCCCATCCCAACCGGAGGCTCGATTGCCATGAAGACCGCGATCGTCCATGCGCAGCAGAAGTGGGAACACGTGGTGATT
>CAZFKF010000895.1:0-3157 GCA_964518805.1 uncultured Planctomycetaceae bacterium
CGAAACACACGATTGCGTGTCGCAAGGGTCTCGCCGATCGCCCGCGGCCTGGCGGTCGGAACGGTCTTGGCCTGCGGCCTTCTGATCGCCGGACTCCGCGGTCCAGCGATCGAACCCGGCCTATTGGCCCAGGACTTCACGAAGGCTCGTGCCGAGAAGCAATCCGCTGCGGATGGACAAGAACGGAGTGGGATCGACCTGGCCCATGTACCCGAAACGGCCGTCGCATTCGCGGCGGTCCGACCGGCCGACATCCTCGGACAACTGGGCTTGCCCAAATCCCATGCCGAGGCGATGGCCAGCAACGCCACGATCCATTCCATTCCGGTGGCGGAATTCAAGCAGATCACGAACGTGCACCTGATCGCACGCAAGGATGGCGGGGCATCGCGCGAAGTTCTCACAATCTATGAGATGACTCGCCCAGATCGATTGGAGCGTTTTCTTTCCGCACCATCCCGCCAGGTCAAGAAGGAATATCACGGCAAGACCTATGTCGGCTCGAAGTCGGTTGTCAGCCAAGGTCAGGGTGGCTTCACCGGGGCAAAGTTCTTGCCTGCCCTGCTCCGCCTTAACGACCGGACGTTCGTTGAGAGTCATTCGGACGAAGCCATACAGGAATTCATCGACGCGAAAATGGGTTTGCCGACGTTCATCGAGGCGAGACAATGGAAGGCGTTTGAAGGCGACTGCGCCGCGGTCGCGATCAAAGCCTCCGAACTCGCCTCGTTTGTGCCCAAACCGCCGAGGAGACGTGACGGCATCGACGCGGTGCTGCAGTCGCTCCTTTTGCCGCTGTGGAAGAATGCCGCCTGGTGCGCTGCCGGAGTCCGCGTCGTAGACAAGCTGCAATTCCACGGCATCGCCGTGACCGCGAGCCCCGACGACGCTGCGAAGGTAGGCAAGACAGTGGACGCGGGCCTCACCCTTCTGACCAACATGGCCGGCGCGGCCCGCCTCGCAGGCAAGACGGAGAGCAACGCCCCGGACGAAGAGTCCCTTGCCCGGGCCCTCGAAACGATGGAATCGCTGCTCGGCAACCTGCAAACCTCGTGCGATGGACACGCCGTTCGCGTCCAAGGCTCGGTGAGCATGGAGGTCGTGCGCAAGTTGCTTCCGCCAATCGGCGCCGCCCCGAAGGCCGCCGAGCCGTCGCAGTCCGCCGCCAACCTCAAACGCATCGCCCTGGCGGTGCACCACTACAACGAAAAGTACAAGTGCCTCCCGCCCGCAGTCCTTTACGGCCCGGACAAGAAGACGCCGTATAGCTGGCGCGTCGCCTTGCTGCCGTTCCTGAACCAAGAGGCGCTCTACAAGCACTATCGCTTTGACGAGCCGTGGGACGGGCCGAACAACCGCCGGCTGGCCGAGACGCGCATTCCAGTGTATCAGGTCCCGGACGAGGCAGCCCGATCGGCCAACGCATCGTACTTCGCCCTGGTTGGGCCGGGGACGGCATTCGAGAAGAAAGACCGAGGGAAGCCTGGAACGCTTCCCGCAATGGCCGGCGGGATGGCCGGAATGGGGGCGTCGGCGTCGGGCGCCGGCATCGCTGGGTTAGCAGTCGCGACGGATGGAGTCTCGTTGATGGAGATCGCCGATGGCACATCGAACACGATCCTGTTGGTGGAGGCCAAGCGAGATATCCCCTGGAGCAAACCGGAGGACATCCCCTACGATCCAAACAAACCGATTCCCGAATTGGGCGGCTACTTCGAGGGCGGGTTCCACGCCGCCATGTGCGACGGCAGCGCGTACTTCTTCCCGAAGGACTTTCCGCAGAACACGCTGCGCTCGCTGATCACCAGGGCAAGCGGCGAGCCCATCGACTGGCACGCGCTGAAGAAGATCCTCGGCGCCGGACCCGCGTGGCTGCGGGAGTAACCGCGCCTCGCGGTTCTCCGCGCCGTGCGATCTGATCACCGCGCTGTGCGCGGGTCTCCTGACCCCGACACGACAGGACCGAAGGTCTCCAGGAACTCAGGAGACCCGCGGTCGGGGAAGCGGTGAGGCCGGGAGACCTTCGACGAGCGCGAGTTGCTGGAAGTCGGCTCACACTGACACCCTTCGCGAGCGTCGGCGACGCAAAGGCTCAGACGGACCAGTCCACAATGGTGAGATCTGGAAATGGCTGAGAATCTGAACCGTGTCGGCCAGCCTCTGATACGCCCGCGCGAGTTGTCCCGCCTCTTTCGTCCGTCGCAACAGGGTATACCAACCCGACAACTGTTCTTCGACAGTAATCACCGTCGTTGCCAGCTCATCGATCGAGTGCGAAAGGATACGCTGGCAGACCCGCTCGTGGCCTTCCTGAAAGAGAACCAATGTGTCCGTGTCGAGGACAAAGAGGTTCATTGAGGTTCCCAGAGGTTCTCGCTTTCTCGGCGATAGTCGGCCATCGCCAGCTTCCACGAGGGGAGCAACGGGTCATCTTTGAATATCCCGGCGAATCGACCGAGCGGATGCGTTTCGGCGCGAATCTCTAGACTGAGCACCTCCGCGCCCGCATCGAGGCGGCGCCCGATCAGTTCACGAAGCCTTTGGACCGCATCTTCACGGGTCGGCGCTTCGGTTTCCAGGCCCCATAGGCCGCCGCTGCTGGCGCGGAAGCCGTTGTCTACACCAGGCTCGACGATGATCGGGATTTCCATGGCGGCTCCCCAGTGTTTCGTCACGCGCTTTTGTGCTTCGCCTCGGGCATGGGGAAGAGTTTGGCGCGGCCGTTGACCACTTCGTCGGTGACCACGTAGGTCAGGCCCGGGGCTTGCTCGGGCAGCTCGAACATGATGTCGAGCATGATGTCTTCGACGATCGCCCGCAGGCCGCGTGCCCCCGTGTCCTTGGCGTGCGCCTTTTCGGCGATGGCCCGCACGGCCGGCTCGGTGAATTCGAGCTTGGCGTTCTCCATGCCGAACAGCTCCTGGTACTGCCGGCAGAGCGCGTTTTTGGGCTCGCGGAGCACGCGGACCAGAGAATCGGCGTCCAGCGGCAAGAGCGGCGAGACCACCGGCAACCGGCCGATCAGTTCCGGGATCATGCCGAACTGGAGGATGTCGTCGCTGGTGACCTTGGGGAGCAGCTCGGACAGTTCCAGCTCGTTGGCCCGCAGGCCCGAGTCCTGGGTGAAGCCGATGGCCCGCTTGCCGAGCCGCTTGGC
>CAZFKF010000896.1:0-3156 GCA_964518805.1 uncultured Planctomycetaceae bacterium
CGAACTCCTCACCACCCGGCCCAAGTGGAAGGCCAACGTCCGGCTCATGAAAGTCGGCCCCATCGACACGCCCGAGCGCTGGGCTTACAGGTTCCTTGAAGGCGGCATGCTGCTCCAGGAGGCCGACGTTCTGCCCGACCCCGAGGCCCAATGGCAGGTCGTCACCCAGGCGACCCCGACCGAAGACCAGCTTCGCGAGCTGCGCTTTGCTTGGACCATCGTGCGGCACGTGAAGTCGAACGCCATCTGCGTGAGCAAGAATCGGATGCTCCTGGGCACCGGGGCGGGCCAGATGAGCCGCGTCGATTCCACGGAGATCGCCATCCGGAAGGCCGGCGATCGGATTGCGGGCGCGGTGTTGGCCTCCGACGCCTTCTTCCCCTTCCCCGATTCCATCGAACTGGCGGCCGCCGCCGGAATCTCGGCCCTGATCCAGCCCGGCGGATCGCGCGCCGACCAGGACGTGATTGCCGCCTGCAACCGCCTCGGCCTGTCCATGGTCTTCACCGGCCGGCGACATTTCAAGCATTGACGAGGACCCGGACCGGTTCCGGCGCGAGCGGCGTTCCGAGAACACGCGAGAATACCACGCAACGAGGAAAGCAGTCGTGGGGTGGGTCAAGCGGAGCGCCGGCCCACTATGGGGTTTTCATGCGATACTCCCGCTCCGGTGGGCCCGCGCTCCGCTTGGCCCACCCTACAGCTACGACTCAAGTCTCCTATTCGCCGGCGGTCGTTCGTCCCGTGGCCACGTCGAATTCGTAGACCGCCGGGACGAGCATGGCGGCCGTGGTAAAGCCGTAGGAAGCGGCGATGACCAGGAACACGCCGAGCGTCTGGTTCAGGAACAGGCTCGTGATGGCATAGAACGTGGCGAAGGGGCAGAGGAACGATGCCACGCCGATGGCCGTTGAGGGATTTCTCGCGCCGAGGGCAACGTAGAGTCCTACGCCGCCTCCGACCATGAAGGCCAGGAACGGCTGCAACTGGGCCTCGAACGACCCGCTGAACACCACCATCATCCACATGCACGTGGCCACGCCCAGGAACAGAAAGAACACGGTTCCCAGGCTGGTGGCGATGGCCGAGCGGGAGTTATCGTAGTTCATGCCCGCGTGGATGCCCAGCACGGCCACGAAGGCATCGAGGACCGCCAGCCCGCCCACCAAATAGACCATATTCTCGACAGTCAACGAGCCGACACACGCCAGATACACGCACAAGAGCATCGGCAGCAGCACCATTTCTTTGGTGTTGTAGAGAACGCCGCCAAGCTTGCCGAAGACGACTTCTTTCGGAGTCAGATCGCTCACCAGGAGGAGATCCAGGGCCCGGGCATCGCGCTCGCTGGTCAGCGCGGTGACCGCTTGGGCATTGATCAGCACGAGGCTCAAGAGGAACAAGGGAGCAAGGACTGTCACTCCGCTCGCCCGAGAAATGGGCTGGCCGCTGGCCGCCAGCCACCAGAGGCTCCCGGCCGCCAGCCCAAACAGCACGAGATAGGCCAAGCGCACGACAAGAATCTTCCGCCCGTAAGCCCAAGTGCAGATCTCGCGCCAAATGACCGGATTGTCCCAGACTTGGCGGCTGGGGACGGTTTGCCGCGAAGCGTTTCCCGACGAAGGATCGGCCGCAGTCTGGGCCGGACTTGGGGCAGCCTCTTTCGCCTCTTGGGCGATATCGTACTCCGCGCCCCAGATGCTTGCCCGGCGCCATGTCTCATCTTCGCGCCGAAACGTATGGGCCTGACGCGACGGATTCCAGACCCGCACCAGCGCAACCGAGAAGCCGTTGAGAATCGCGGCCAGCCCAACGGCTACCACGAGGAAACAATATACCGGAGCGCCCATGAGCCCAAACGCGGGATTCATTTCGAGGTACGGCTGGGTGGCGTCCAGCACCGCCTCCCACGGACTGAACGCAACGGCCCAGTTCTCGCAGGGGATTCCCCACCACGCCGCGCCGAACAGGCCCGTGGCCACCGTGCGTCCGACCGCCAACCACAGCACGAGGACCAACATCGTGGTGGCCAACGCCTGGTAGGTCTTCTCCCGCCAGAGCGCCAGCGTGGAACCGATGGTGCCGCACAACAGGACGCTGGCCAAGGTCACCGCGTACACGCGTCCGATTTGGGAGAAAGAAATCCCGCCGAACAATGCCGCGAGCATGAAGAGCGGCAGGCCCGTTGCCAAGAGCATGAACACGTGCAGCAGACTCGCCAGAAGTTTGCCGAGCACAAGTTCGCTATTCGTCAACTTGGTCAACAGCAAGAGGATCAGGGTCTGGCGGTCCTTCTCCTGGGAAACGGCGCTGGCGGCCAGCAGCGCGGAAAAGAACGTGGCCACCGCCAACTGAAGGGGGGCAAGCAACTGGAAGAGGCTCATCCCAAAACGAGCCAGATCGCCGACATCGCGAACCATCTGCGTGCCGGTCAGCACCAACCAAGCCGTGCTCATCAACACCAGCAGGGCCAGACCATAGGCCACCCGGGCCATGTAGGTTCTCGGCCGCCGGGGGGCGATCACTGCCTCACGCGTGAAAACCGGTCCAATGAGCAATGCACCAAGTCCTGTTGTGGTGTTGGAGAAATAGCCGACCCTCGCCCCTACGGCCCATCCTACGGTCCCGGCTATGGTTTTGTTCCCTTCAGAGGGGTGAATGTCCCAGAATCGCGACCCCTTTGCAGGGCGCATAGGTTATCTTATCCTATGGGAGGTCCCCCCTGCCGTGGGCCATGCCTGTTTCACAGTCAGACCGCACAGGGTGGCTCGCCCAAGTCGATGGGTTGGGTCCGGAAACCCCATTTCGGAGACCAAGCATCGAGCGATCATTCTACCAGACGCAAGGTGTTTGAGGCCGTTTGTCGGCAACTTCGAGGAGCCGCGCGCAATGGTTCAGTCGCCCGTGACGCCGCTAACCGACGGCATCGAATTGCGATGGGAAATCATCCGCACCTGCTTTCTCCTGCGCGACCGGCTGAACTATTTCATCGGCACATGGGGAAGCGTGGCGGTTCGCGTCGAGAATGGAGTCCTGGTCCCACCTTCGGGGATGAAGTACGAAGACGTGAAGCCCGAGGATCTCGTCCTGGTGGATTGGGAAGGAGAGCCGCTGCGCGGTCACCGAACTCCCAACCCGGACTTGGAACTCCACCGG
>CAZFKF010000897.1:0-3155 GCA_964518805.1 uncultured Planctomycetaceae bacterium
GCGTTCAAGATGGGCTGGAAGCGGTTCATCCACTACAACACGCGGGGCACGCGGTTCCACGGCGCCGGCCTGGGGCCGAAAACCGACGGCGTTCGCATCGACTGCTACGACAACCCGGGCGACTACCTCGGGTCCGGCATGGACGGCCTCGAAATCTACGTCCACGGCAACGCCCAGGATCAGCTTTGCCAGATCAATAAGCGCGGCAAGCTGGTGGTCTACGGCGACGTGGGCCAGACGTTCCTGTACGGCGCCAAGGGTGGCGAAGTCTACGTGCTGGGCAACGCCGCGGGCCGGCCGATGATCAACGCCGTGGGTTCGCCCCGGGTCGTCATCAATGGCACCGCCCTGGACTTCCTGGCCGAGTCCTTTATGGCCGGCGATCCGCACAACGGCGGCGGATTCGCGATCCTCAACGGTCTGCATTGCAGCCTCCAGGGGAAGCTCAGCCCGCTGAATCCTCCGTATCCCGGCAGCAATCTGCTTTCCCTGGCCTCCGGCGGCGCCATCTACGTGCGCGATCCGTATCGCCAACTGGTCGAAGAACAACTCAACGGCGGGGCGTACCGCTCGTTGTCGGCCGCCGACTGGCGCCTGATCCGTCCCTACCTGGAAGAAAACGAACGCCTGTTCGACATCCGCGTCGAACGCGACCTGCTGACGGTGGATGGCGTCCTGCGGGCGCCCTCGGAAGTCTACCGCAAGGTCCTGCCGCGCAAAGACGCCGAGGCGGAGGCGGCGCTGGAGGGCACGGGAGAATAGGAGTGAGAGATATCAAACTGCAAATCGAAAATATCAAATTGCAGATTGCAGAAGACCGCGCCCACCGTTGCCTTCGTATTTCAATTTGATATTCGATATTTGCAATTCACAATTTGCAGTTCCCGACCATGGAAAAAGACCTTCAGTGGCAGTCCGGCGACTTCCTCGGCGAAGTCTGCCAGCGGGCCGGTACTCCGGTAGGCGCGTGCTTCCAGTGCCACAAGTGCACCACCGGTTGCCCGATCGGCCCGGATATGGACTTCCTGCCCAGCCAGATCATGCGGCTGGTCCACCTGGGCGCGGAGGCCGAAGCGCTCGGTTCGCTGGCGATCTGGTTGTGCGCCTCGTGCGAGGCGTGCACCACGCGTTGCCCGATGGAGATCGACATTGCCGCAGTGATGGACGCCCTGCGCATGATGGCCATCGATCGCCAGGTGGCCGTGCCGGACGCACACGGCAAGCAGTTCAACCGCAGTTTCCTGGGAAGCGTGCGGCGGCACGGCCGCGTCTACGAAGCCGGCATGATGGCGGCCTACAAGCTTCGCACCTTCGACCTGCTGTCCGACGTGGACAAAGTGCCCGCCATGCTGGCCAAGGGGAAACTCTCGCTGCTGCCCAAGCGGAGCGGAGGCGTCAAGGAAGTCCGCGAGGTCTTTCGCCGGGCCGAGGAAGAAGAGAAGAGAGGCAGAGAAGGAGAGAAGAAGTCGTGAAATACGCGTTCTTTCCTGGGTGCAGTCTGGAATCGACGGCGTGGGATTTCGACTGTTCGACCCGCGCCGTCTGCCGCGCGTTGGGGATCGAGTTGGAAGACCTCCCCGACTGGGTCTGCTGCGGCTCGACGCCTGCGCACGCCAGCAATGCGGCGCTGGCCGTGGCCCTCCCGGTGCTCAATCTGCAGAAGGCGCAATCGGCCGGGTTGCCGGTGATGACCGCGTGCGCGTCGTGCTACGCCCGGTTGCGGACCGCCAACCACAAGGTCCGCAGCGAGCCGGGCCAGCGGCAACAGACCGAGCGGGTCACGGGCAAGCCGTACGACGGTGGCGTCGAAGTGCAGCACGTGCTCGACGTCCTGGTGAATCGTTATGGCGTCGACGCGATTCGCGCCAAGGTCACGCGGCGGCTCAGCGGATTACGCGTGGCCTGTTACTACGGCTGCCTTCTGACGCGGCCGCCGGAAGTGGTCGCCTTCGATGACGCGGAGCATCCGCACTCGATGGACGACCTGATGGCCGCAAGCGGGGCGGAGCCGGTCGACTGGCCGTTGAAGACGGAGTGCTGCGGGGCGAGCCTCTCGATGACGAAGTGCGACGTGGTGGCGCGGTTAGGCCACCGCCTGCTTTCCATGGCCCGGCAGGCCGGCGCCGAGTGCATCGCGGTCGCTTGCCCTTTGTGCCAGATGAATCTCGATCTGCGCCAGTCCGATGCGGCGAAGGCGGGGGCCGGAAAAGGGGACAGTCCCCATTTGCCAGAACGGCCCGACGGGTGCTTCGCACAGATGGGGACTGTCCCCTTTTCCGGCAGCGGGGCCATTCCGCCGACGCCGGTCCTTTACGTGACGCAGCTTCTCGGGCTGGCCTTGGGGCTATCCGAGGACGAATTGGGGATCAAGGCCCTAACGGTGGGCGCGGGATCGCTCTTGGGTGAGCGCAGCCTGGCGGCCGCCGCGAGGGGAGGAGTGTCATGAAAACAACGATCGCCCATGCCGCCTCGGGTGTCGCCAACGGCAACGGGAATGGCAATGGAAATGGCAACGGCAAGCAGATGTCCGGGGCCGTGCTGGTGTGCGGCGGCGGCATTGCCGGCATCCAGGCCGCGTTGGACCTTTCGGCGGCTGGGTTCCGCGTCCACGTGGTGGAAGAGAGCCCGAGCATCGGGGGCGCCATGGCCCGGCTCGACAAGACCTTCCCCACCGGCGACTGCGCCACGTGCATCATCTCGCCCAAGCTGGTCGAGTGCATTCGCGACTACAACATCGACGTGCTGACCATGGCCGACGTGACGAGCCTGGAGGGCGAGCCCGGCCACTTCACTGCGCAGGTCCGCAAGCGTCCCCGCAGCGTGAAGAGCGAGAAGTGCACCGGCTGCGGCGACTGCTGGACTGCCTGCCCGGTGCGCAACACGGCCCAGACTCCGCCGGAGTTCCAGCCTGTCGAACCGCTCGCTCCGGCCGAGGCGGCCAAGCTCAGCGAGATCCTCGCGCGGCATGAGGGCAGCCTGGGCCGCATGATGCCCGTGCTCCAAGAGATCAACGAGAGCTACGGTTACTTGCCGCGCAAGTTGCTGGAGCATCTGGCCGCGCGATGGGGCCTTCGCGTCGCCGAGATCCTCCGCGTGGCCAGCTTCTACGACCGATTCGCCCTGGAACCGGTGGGCCGCCACGTGGTGGAAGTCTG
>CAZFKF010000898.1:0-3155 GCA_964518805.1 uncultured Planctomycetaceae bacterium
CGCCGAGGTGGGGGACTTCCGTAAGGCCCTCACGCTGTTCGAGAAGGCCCTCGCGGATGCCAAGAATGCCAAGCCCTCGGCTGCCGACGTCGCTCTGAGAATGGAAATCGGACGGCTCTCGTTCCTCACGGGGCAGTACGCCAAGGCCGCGGCCCAGTTCCAACAAGTGCTCGATGCCTTGGAACACCCCGACCGCTTCGGTCTCGACGCCGCGACGCGGAAGGCGATTCTTGCCGAACCCGGGCCAACGTACGCCATGATTGGCGAGAGCTTCCTACGGGCCGGTCAGCCCGACCAAGCCCTCGTGGTGTTCGAGAAGGGACAGAAGGTGGCTCCCAACAAGGGGCTGTTTGGCTTCCAGGCCGCCAAAGTCGCTCTCAAGAAAGGGAAGCCCGAGCAGGCCCTGGGGCACCTCCAGGCGTACTTCGACGCGCGGCTTTCCGTCGAAGAAGCGGCCCCCTATCGACTACTGGCCGACGCCTTGGCGGCGGTGAAGAAGTCCGAGGAACTCGTCGGGCGATTGGAGAAGCTTCGTGCGGCCGATCCCGACAACCCGTACCTTGGCTATGATCTGGCCGAGAAGCACTTCGAGGCGCAGCGGTTCGATCAGGCCGAGAAGATCTACCGTGAACTGGTCGCCAAGAAGCCTGCGGTGATCGCGTATCGAAACCTGGTCCAAATCTGCCGCAAGGCTGGCCGCTACGACGATCTGCTGAAGGTGCTGAGTGATGCGGTGGGCAAGCTGGAGTCGCTCGATCCGATAGCGTCCAAGGGGCATCCCCTCGGCGACGACGGCGAGTTGGTCCGCGGAGTCGTTCAGTCGGCGCGCCGGCAACTCAAGGCCGATCCCAAGTCACTGACGTTCGAGGCCCGGCTGGCGGTTGCCCTCTTGGCCGAAGAAGCCCAGCAATGGGACACCGCCGGCGAGTTCTACGATCTGGCCATTCAGGCGAAACGCGATCAGGCGGCCAGACTGCTGCTCTCCTGGGGATTTGCATTGTTGCTGAAGGATCAGCAGGCCCGAGCCGTGAAGGTGTTTCAACGGGGGATCGACGAGAAGACGCTTCCCGCCGACGACCCGACGTTCCTCTTCTACGTCGCCGGCGCCCTGGAGATGACCGGACAGACCGAGCCGGCCTTGGTGGCGGCACGCAAGGCGCTCGATCTGGCCGAAAAACAGGCATCGTCGCCCAAGCCGCCCGACAAGAAGCAGCGGGGCAGAGACGCCAAGGAAGAACTTCCTCGCTACCAAAGCCGAGTGGCGTGGATCCTGTACCACGCCAAGCGGTATGAGGAGGCGACGAAAAGTTACCGGGAAATTGTCGAACGGTACGGCAAGGACTACAGTTCGGGCGAGATCCGCAAGGCGGTCCGTGAAGCTCGTCTCGTCCTCTCGAATCTCGCCGTTCTGAAGAACGACCTTCCCGCGGCGGAGGAGTGGCTCGAACAGGTCCTCGACGAGTTTCCCGACGACGTTTCGGCCCAGAACGATCTCGGCTACCTCTGGGCCGACCAGGCCAAGCATCTCGATCGCGCCCACGGGATGATCCGCAACGCGGTCGAAAAGGAACCGGACAACGCGGCGTACCGCGACAGTCTCGGTTGGGTCCTGTTCCGCAAGGGCAAGATCAGCGAAGCGCTCGCGGAACTGGAAAAGGCCGCCCGCGCCGAGCCCGACCCGACAGTCCTGGAGCACCTGGGAGACGCCTACCGCGCGGCAGGCCAGCCGGAGAAGGCCAAACAGTCTTGGGGCAAAGCGGTCGAAGCCTACCGGAAGTCGCACGAAGACCAGAAGGCCAATAATACACAGCAGAAGATCAAGTCGTTGCCGTAGGGAGGGTCCGGAGTTCACAGTTCAGAGCTCGGCAGTTGAGACGGATGCCGAGAAGGCGTCGCCGGGCGGAAGTCATTCTGCACTCGCGATTCAGGATTCGCCGTTCATTTCTTCCGGAACGAATGGTGAAGACTAGATGGCGAATTCTGAAGTCCGGGTGCAAACGCGCATCCGCGACACGCGAAGGAGATTTCGGCAAGGCATGACCCCCGCAAGTCCTGAACCCTGAACCCCGAACCCTCAAACCGTCACTCTAGAAAAACGTGCGAGAGAGAGAAACCCATGGCAGGTCACTCCCATTGGGCCGGCATCAAACACAAAAAGGCGTTGATCGACGCGAAGCGTGGGAAGCACTGGAGCAGGCTTTCGAAAGCGATCATCGTGGCTGCGAAGATGGGCGGCGGCGATCTGGACGCGAACATACGTCTCCGCGTGGCGGTCGACGCCGCGAAAGCCGTCAGCATGCCCAAGGAGAACATCCAGAGGGCGATCAAACGCGGCACCGGCGAGTTGGACGGCGGCTCGCTCGACGAAGTGCTGTACGAGGGCTACGGCCCCGGCGGCGTGGCCGTGCTGTGCGAGGTGCTCACCGACAACCGCAACCGCACGGCACCCGAAATCCGCAAGCTCTTCGAGATCTCCGACGGAAAACTGGGGGGGGCCGGCTGCGTCGGCTGGATGTTTGAGAAGAAGGGACTATTCCTCGTCCCGGCGGGCCAGGCCGACGAGGACAAGCTTATGGAGATCGCCCTGGAAGCCGGGGCCGACGACGTGCGCCCAAGCGGCGACAAGTTCGAGGTCCTTTGCGCTCCCGAGGCCTTCGAGGCGGTGTCCAAGGCCCTGTCGCAGGCGGGCATTCAGCCCGACACGAGCGAAATCAGCCGTTTGCCCCAAAACACCGTCGACGTGTCCGACCCCGAGGTGGCCCGCAAGATCCTCAAACTCATGAACCGTCTCGACGACCACGACGACGTGCAGAGCGTGTCGTCGAACTTCAACATCTCCGACGCCATCCTGGCTCAGGTTGGGGATGAGTGAGAGGAATCGAAAGCGGCGGACGGAGGGCGGACCGAACGCCGTGAGGCTTGCCAGAGAGTTCCGTTCGCGGCACGCCGTTCCGCGTCCGCGCCGGTTGTGCTCTTGAACACCCCGCATCGTGCCCGGGCGTCGCTTCGCTCCGTCCGCGCCGCGTCTTCGCGCAGCCGCGGATGGCCGTCCCCTACTTCTCCCGATGCTCGACCTTTGGCCAGTAGGTCGGGAAATCGAAGTGGGGGCTGTTGTCCAGATCGTGGCAGGACATGCAGAGGCGTTTCTCGGCCTC
>CAZFKF010000899.1:0-3153 GCA_964518805.1 uncultured Planctomycetaceae bacterium
TCTAGAAGCGATGTGCCGCAGGCAGGCGGACAACGCGATTCCCTGCCCCGAACGGCCGATCAAAGCCGCCGACGCCTTGGCGCGTTTGACAATCACTCTGGAACACGAGGCGATGAGCCGACTGCCGCCGCAGCAAGTCCAAGCGATTCCGGCGGCAAAGGTCTTTCCCGGCGCCGTACCGGGCGGGGCGGCGAGGGTCACGCGAACCGTTGCGATCGACACCACGCTGCCTGCCTGGCATAGCACCGGGCTGTACGCCGCGCCGGGCGAGCCGATCCATGTGAGCGTGCCGTCGCAGGCCGGCGGCAAGGGGCTCTTCGTGCGTATCGGCGCACACAGCGACAGCCTCTGGGGCGCCGACGCGTGGTCGCGCTGGCCCGAAGTCTGCCGGCAGTACCCCGTCATAGGTGCCGACACGGTGGTCGCGAGCCCGCTGGGCGGGCCAATCTTCCTCGTGGTGCCCGGGGATTGCAGGCTCGGTGCGGTGAGCGTTCGGCTCGGCGGGGCGGTTGAGGCGCCGCACTACGTGCTGGGCCGGACCGCGTCGGACGACTGGACCACAATCCGTACCCGACCCGCGCCCTGGGCCGAATTGGAGGGCGAGCGCGTGGTGCTCACCGTACCGTCCGAGAAGGTCCGCAGTCTGGTCGATCCAGAGGGCCTGATGAGATTCTGGGATCGGGTCGTCGCTGCCTGTGACGAGCTTTCCGGCCGGCCTCGTCAGAAGACCAAGGAGCGCTACGTGACCGATGTCCAAATCTCGGCCGGCTACATGCACTCGGGTTACCCGATCATGACCCACCTCGACGTTGCCGGGCTCATGGTCGACCGGGCGGGCCTTGTGGGTTTCAAGCACGATGGCGCCTGGGGGCTTTTTCACGAAATGGGGCACAACTACCAGTCGCCCGCCTGGACCTTCGAGGGGACCGGCGAAGTGACCTGTAATCTCTTCACGCTCTACGTCTTCCACAAAGCCTGTGCCCGCGACGACATCTTCAGACTCAAGTGCCCACCGGCGTCGCGCCGCGAGTCGTGGGCCCGGTATCTCCGCGACGGTCGCTCCTTCGAGCAATGGAAGGGAGATCCCTTCCTGGCCCTGCAAATGTACGTCCAATTGCAGGAGGCATTCGGCTGGGATACCTACATCCGGGTGTTTGCCGAGTACCGCGACACCCCGCCCGATCGGAGCCCCAAGACCGATGCCCAGAAGCGAGACCAGTGGATGGTGCGTTTCTCCCTCGCGGCAAAGCGCAACTTGGGGCCGTTCTTCGACGCTTGGGGAGTCCCCGTTTCCAACGAGGCCAAGGCGTCGATCGCGAACCTGCCGGAATGGATGCCCGAGGAAATCGCGCAGATTCCGAAATAGCCGACCCGTCGAACCGTTGGGCCATTGGTCGTCAGGCACGCGCAAGCCCTGGGAATCGCCTTTTGGGCATTGCCCTCTCCGGCGGCCACGGCGTCATTGCTTCCGTCGTTGGCGGACCTTCTCGGCCAGCAATTCCATCAAGCAGACCGAGTCGTCCCAGCCGAGGCACGCGTCGGTGACGCTTTGGCCGTACACAAGTTGTGCGCCGGGTTTGAGGTCCTGCTGGCCCTCGACGAGGTGGGATTCGACCATGACCCCGATGATGCGCCGATCGCCCGCCGCCACCTGCGCGCCCACGCCCGCGCCAACCGACAACTGAAGCCGATACTGCTTGGAACTGTTGGCGTGGGAGCAGTCGATCATCAGCCGTTCGGGCAAGCCGGCCGACGCCAGGGCGGAGCAGGCTGCGGCCACGCTTTGGTGATCGAAGTTGGGCTTCCGGCCGCCGCGGAGGATGAGGTGGCAGTCGTGGTTGCCGCGCGTCTCGACGATCGCCACCTGGCCGTTCTTGTGCACGGACAAGAAATGGTGCTGCTGCCGGGCGGCGACGATCGCGTCCAAGGCGACCTTCACGTTGCCGTCGGTGCCGTTTTTGAACCCGATGGGAGCCGACAGGCCCGATGCCAGTTCGCGGTGGACCTGCGATTCGGTCGTTCGGGCCCCGATGGCGCCCCAACTGATGAGATCGCCGATGTATTGGGGCGAGATCGTGTCCAGGAACTCCGATCCGGCCGGCACGCCGACCTGATGGATCCGCAGTAAGACATCGCGGGCGATTCGCAGGCCTTCGTTGATTCGAAAGGTCCCGTCGAGGTACGGATCGTTGATCAGCCCCTTCCAACCGACCGTGGTGCGAGGCTTCTCGAAGTAGACTCGCATGACGATCTCTAACTCATCCCGCAAACGTGTGCGCATCGCCGCCAAACGCGAAGCGTACTCCACGGCCGCTGTCGGATCGTGGATCGAGCAGGGGCCGATGACAACCAGCAATCGGTCGGACTCGCCCCGCAATATCGCTTGGATCGTCCGCCGGGTGCTGGCCACGAGCGCCTCGGTCGCGGTCCCCTGAATCGGGAAGAAGCGAATCAAGTGCGCCGGCGGCGGCAACGGAACGATGTTCGCGATTCGCTCGTCGTCCGTGAGCGAGGTCCGGTCGGATGGAATCTGGTTCAGAAGGTCGTCCGTCGCGGCAGTCTCCATGATTGGGTCGTTGGTTCCGTCGGAGAGGCATGCCATCGAGGCCAGTGTCCAGCGCCCATTGGGCCACGAGCGCTCCGCGCCGTCGATCATGCTAGGTGGGGATAACAATGAACTCAGACGAGAAAGAGCCCTGCGGTGACACTTCCGTCGACTTGGTCCCACCAGTCTGGTTCAACGGGGAGCCAATATTGGGCGCATGGCGGTAGTTTGTCAAGAAGACTCCCGGACGATTCCCCTGGCCGTGTAACTCCGTCGACCGGCACCGCCCTGCTGGGCACCGTTGCCGCCAGACGACGCAGTCCTTTGTCGATTCGAGTCTCCCGTCGGTCAATGGACTCTCTGCCGCGTGTCCCTACAGCGGGGCGGAAGGCCCGCGAAACGCCGAATTCCCTTAGGTAATCCGGGGCAACCCAATGCCCCACTGCAGTGCAACGCGATGGCCAAACGAAGCGGTAAGCCGTGGATAATCCGCCAAGGCTTTGGGGGTTTCGTATCGGGTTTCCTTACGCTATACTCACACATGTTCGCTCTTGGTCAGGTAGCTCAGTTGGTAGAGCAACGGACTGAAAATCCGTGTGTCGCCGGTT
>CAZFKF010000900.1:0-3152 GCA_964518805.1 uncultured Planctomycetaceae bacterium
GGTACAAGGGTTTGCCGTCACGCACGAATAGTCGACCTGGGTCTCCTCGTTTTGTCATTCATTGCATATTAACAGCCGCCGCGGGACGAGTGCAGCTTGGGCCTGACCTTATGGGTGCGGACGAGTCGGCTGGACCTTCACGCAAGCCGCTGCCGAATGGTGGATTAGAGAGACTCCCGATTGACCACCGCGTTGGGGGGCGCGTGGATACACGCGCGCAGGAAGACCATGCTGTTTTTCCAGACGGGCCGCTCCAATCAGCGTCGGCGGCGTGTAATGCACGACACGTTCTTGACCGGTTCGCTGGCCCTGGGTTCCGGACTGACCCGCCGTCGCGGCGCGCGATACGCCCGCGAGGCCTACTCCGGCAAGTCGGAGAACTACGGCGATGCCATGCTCCTGGAATCACAGACCCGGGTGACCGATCTGATTCCGACGCATCCGATGTTGCTGATGGCGATCTTCGCGGCTGGGCTGGCGGTGATCGCCCTGCTCGAAGGGGCGTACCTGTGGATGTGGACGGCAGGCCGGGGAATCGGGCGGATCGCTGCCATCGACCTGGCCGACCGCGGCAGCCTGGCCACCTGGTTCACGTCGCTGGCGCTGGCCATGGCCTCGGCAACGGCCATCCTGGTGTTCACCGTGCGGCGTCACCGGCTCGACGACTATCGCGGGCACTACCGCATCTGGCTCTGGTCGGCGGCCTGTTGGCTGCTGATGAGCATCGACGCGACCGCCAATCTGCACGACGGGTTTGGCGCGGTCATGACCTGGCTCACCGGCACGCGGCTCTTCGGCGAGTACAGCATGTGGTGGCTGGTGGTCTTCGGGTTCATCATCTCCGCGGTAAGTCTGCGTCTTCTGGTCGACATGCGGCACTGCGTTGTGTCGGCAGGAGCCTTGGTCGTGACGGCCGTCTGCTACGCCATCACGATGGGGATTCATTTTCAGTGCATCCCGGTCCAGGCGATCCGCTGGCCGCCGGTCGACGTGGCGGTCCGGGCCGTGGCGATCGGCAAGGGTGCGATGCTGTGCGGCAGCTTCCTGTTGTGGGTGTCCATGATTTCGCACGCCCGTTTCGTCCTTCTCGACGCCGAAGGGCTTCTGCCGCGACGACGGCGCAGCCGAAGCCGGGCTGGCGACGAAGTGTACGTGGTGAACGACGGTGAATTGCTGGCCGGCAGTGGCCGGACCGTGAGGGTCCACCCGCCGCACGGCGTCGTGCTGACATCTCCCGAGGTGGTCGCAGTCCAGTCGCCGCAGGTGGCGCCGGTGATGGCATCCACCCCAGCGGTGGTCGTGGCTTCGACTCCGCAGTCGGCCGCGTCGCTTGCAACGGGTACCGGCGGAGCCGTGCCGGTCGAACGGCGGCTAACCAAGCAGGAGAAGAAGGCCCTCCGCGCCCGGCTCGAACGCATGCGCGAGGAGCGTCAGGCCGGGTAGCGGTTCTTGGCGGAGAGGGATTGGCACTCGCATTGACCGCCGAGGGGAAGTCCGGCCCCTGGGCCTCTCGTCACCCCGGGACTACCACGGCACCACGACCTTCTGCGGCAGGCCGGTCTTCACCGAACGCCACGCCGCATCCAAGGCGGCGATGGTCTTGGTTCCTTCGCGCCCGTCCTCGCAGGGCTGCCGGTCGTTGACAATGCAGTCTTCCAGGTGCGCCATGTAGCGGCGTACGGCCTGGCCCTGGCCGTAGGCCCCTTCCATGTCGGCCGCGTAGTCGATCACCGCCGGCTCGTTGGTGTTGAGCTTGTCGAACACGATGCGGAGCTGGCCCGGCTTGAAGTCCTCGAAGGTGGCCGTCGCGGTGGCCTTCGTGCCGTAGAGCGTGATGCCCATCATCGGCCAGGGCGGCTGCACCATGCCGTAAGCCCCCAGCACGCGGGCCGGAACGCCGCTGCGGAACTTGACATTCAACAAGAAGTTGTCCTCGATCGGATACTTCGACAGCCCGCCGCGGTTGGCGTAGCAGTGCACCTCGTCGACATCGCCGAGGAACCAGACGAGTGAGTCCAGCGGGTGGCAGACCCCGCCGAACATGAAGTCTTGGGGCACTTCGAGGCGCCAGGGCGTGAGGCCGAAGTAGTCCTTGATCTCGTGCACGTAGTGGGCCTCGGCCAGGAGGATCTGGCCCAGATCGCCGTCGTCGTAGAACCGCCGCAGGGCCAGGAACGAGGCGTACCAGCGGCACGTCTCGCCGATCAAGAGCTTCAGGCGCCGGGCCTCGGCCTCGCGCGTGATGGCGATCGCCTCGCTGAGCTTGTCGACCATGGGCTTGGTTACCAACACGTGCTTGCCCGCGCGAAGGGCCGCCAGGCAGTGCTCGCCGTGCAGATGGTCGGGCGAAAAGACCGCCACGAGGTGGATGTCGTCGCGCGCCACCAGCTCGCGGTAGTCCGTGGTGCAGAAGGCGATGCCGTTCTGCCGGGCGATGCGCTGCGTCTTTTCGGGCGAGCTGCCGCAGATGCCGCGGACCTCCATCCGCGTGCCGGCGTCGCGGTTCAAATAGAACAGGTCGCGCCCCATGCCCAGTCCGATTACGCCCACGCCGATTTGTTTATCCATGGTTCATCTCCCGGAGAATCTCGTGGAACGCCTCGATCACAAAGTCGGCCACGCGGCGGTCGGCCGCCAGGGCCAGCTTGGTGAGGACCGTGCTGTGTCCCTCGTGATACGCATGCACCCGCGTCCACAGGCCCCGCTCCAAGAGGCGGCGGTGCACTTCCAGGGCGTCTTCGACCTTGTGGAACTTCACGCCCGCCAACAGGCCGTGGCCGCGGATCCCCGCCACGCGTTCAGGAGCCGCGGCGGGCAACTCCTCGAGGCGGTCGAAGAAATGGCGGTTCAAGCCGGCGATCGCGTCGCTCTGGCTCTCGATGAGCCCCATGCACCCCAACGCGGCCACCGCGGCCAGCGGGGCGTTGCCGTTGGTGCTGATCGCGTCGTACTGCGCCAAGCGGTCGTAGCGGCGGTTGTACACGATCGCCGAGAGCGGGTGCAGCCCGGCCGTCATCCCTTTGCCCACCACGAGGATGTCGGGCAGGATTCCATACTGATGGTACAGGAAGTAGTGCGGATACCAGAACCCGCTCTGGATCTCGTCGATCACCAGGCAGGCGTCGGACTCGTCGCACCGCGTGCGGGCCTCG
>CAZFKF010000901.1:0-3147 GCA_964518805.1 uncultured Planctomycetaceae bacterium
TCAAGAAAGTGCCGCTTCCACGCCATGTGAGGCCCGCGATCGGCGCCTTCCTCACCGGGGCCTTGGGGCTGACGCTCTACTTTCTGTTCGGCAGGCAAGAGCTCGTGCTTTCCGTTCTTTCGTTCGGGTACGGTTCCGTCCAGCGGGCGATCACGGATGGGCCAAACGTCAGCGCCTCGCTGCTCTTGGCCATTGCCCTGGGGAAGATCTTAACCACCAGCCTGACGATCGGCAGCGGTGGTTCCGGCGGCGTGTTCGGTCCGTCGATGGTCATCGGAGGGTGCGGCGGAGGGGCGCTGGGCATTGTGCTTCATCGCCTTTGGCCCGGATTGGTTCCCGATCCGGCCGCATACGTGATTGTGGGCATGGCCGGCTTCTTCGCTGCAGCCGCCAAGACGCCCTTCTCGACCCTGGTCATTGTCAGCGAAATGACGGGAGGGTACCACCTCCTGTTGCCCTCGCTTTGGGTGTGCGTGCTGGCCTTTGTCCTATCCGACGAGCAGTCGATCTACTCGTCCCAGTTGGAAAGCCGCTCGCGATCGCCCGCCCATCAAGGCAGCTACATTCGCGAGGTGCTCGCCGGCGTCCGCGTGCGGCAGTTCCTGCTCGACCGAGTGGAACCGTCGGCGTTGCTCCACCCGAACGATCCGTTGGGCACCGTGATCGACCAACTCTCGGCATCCGCGTACCCCGTGTTGCCGGTTGTGGACGGCGACCATCGGCTTCTCGGCGTGGTGAACTTGGAAGAGGTTCAGCTCGTGTCTCAATCGCCGCACGTGCGGCCGCTGGTGTTGGCTGAGGATCTGATGCGGAGCGACACGCGGCCGCTTCAACCCGACGACCAACTCGATCGGGCCCTGGAGCTCTTCGTGGAGAACGACCTTCTGGCCTTGCCCATCGTCAACAATCTCAACGAGATGAAAGTCATCGGGATCGTACGTCGCTACGACATTGCCAGCGCGTACTTGCGGCACGTGCACGGGCGGTCGTCGCCGTGACGCTCTTCGCCCAGCGCACGGTGACGACGAGATGCGGAGAATCGCGTCATCATGGGTGAGCTGCGAATCGTTGCGATCGTGTTCGGCGGCCCGGATTCGCCCAGGAACGCCCGGCGCATGTTTCGCCTTCATCTGGCCTACGCCTTGCTCGACGCGGCGGCGGGAGGCATTCTGCTCAACGCCCCGCGGGTGGCGATCAAGGCACTCCAAGCCGCCAACTGGCAGCCGGGCGTTGACCCCGGCGACGTCGCGGTGCAACAGTCCGTCGAAACTTCCCGCCCAGGCTTGCGTCACGCCGCATTTGCGCACTTTCTCGACCAGACGCGGGCGCGAGTTCCGGGGACAGCCTACGGAACGCATGTAATTGCGTAGGCTGTCCCCGGAATCGTCCCTGTCCCCGGAGTCGTCCAGCTACCGTTTCCCCGATTTCCCTTTACTCCTCAGAATTCCTGGCGAAACTGTACCACGACCACGGGATCGCTTGGGTTGACTTTCGCCGCAAGGGCAACTAAATTACGGGGTTTCGCCGACCTCGACGCGAAGGCCCTCGGGGGATCGCGCCATTTGTGAGTCCTGACGGAGATCGGATCATGCCCGTTTGGCCGACAGCCGTGTTGCCCAAGAACGTCCTGGAATCCCTTCGCAGGACGAACGGCCATATCGACGTATCGTCGACGTTACTGGACGCGGCCTCCACCGATCCGGCAGTCGTGATCGAGAGACTCGGCTCCAGTGAGTCTGGGTTGACCGACGAAGAAGCGTCCCGGCGATTAGAGACGCACGGCCCAAACGTCGTAACGGAAGAAGCACGCCACACGCGGCTCAAGCTGTTTGGCAGGGCATGCCTCAATCCTCTCGTGATTCTCCTCCTCTCGCTGGCCGCTGTCGCTTTTGTGACCGGCGATGTTCGTGCGGGGGTGGTGATGCTGCTCATGGTGGTGCTGGGGGTGGTGCTGCGATTTGTCCAAGAGGCCAGGGCCGACGATGCGGCCGCGAAGTTGAAGGCCATGATTTCGGTCACCGCCACCGTTGTCCGCGAGGGGCGGCCCCGCGAGATTCCCCTGGCTCAACTCGTGCCCGGCGATCTGGTCAAGCTGGCGGCAGGCGACATGATTCCGGCCGATCTTCGCGTGGTCTCGTGCAAAGACCTGTTCATCATTCAATCCAGCCTCACCGGCGAGTCCCTTCCCGTCGAGAAGTTCGACGGCCGAGAAGAGAACGGCAATCGGCCGATTGCGGAGTTGAGAAACGTGTGCTTTCTCGGGACCAGCGTGGAAAGCGGCAGTGCCACGGCGGTTGTCGTTGAGACAGGTTTCAGAACCTACCTCGGCAAGATGGCGACGTCGATTGTCAGCCAGCCCGTCCAGACCAGCTTTGACCGAGGCGTGAGCCGTTTCACTTGGTTGATGATCCGCTTCATTCTGGTGATGGTCCCTCTGGTCTTTCTGATCAACGGGCTTACCAAGCACAACTGGACCGAAGCCTTCTTTTTCGCGCTGGCTGTTGCGGTGGGCATGACCCCGGAAATGCTGCCGATGATTGTCACGGTCTGTTTGTCGCGGGGGGCGATTGGCATGTCCCGAAAGAAGGTGATTGTCAAGCGTCTCAACTCGATCCAGAACCTTGGGGCAATGGACGTTCTTTGCGCGGACAAGACCGGAACGCTCACTCTCGACCGCGTGATTCTCGAACGGCATTGCGACGTGGTGCAGCATGACGACGAAGAAGTGCTGCTTTTCGCCTACCTCAACAGCTATTTCCAGACGGGGCTGAAGAATGTGCTCGACCGTGCCATCCTTCAACACCGTGAGATCCACGAGACCTTCTCGATCCCCGATTTCCTGAAGGTGGACGAAATCCCGTTCGATTTCTCGCGGAGGGTTATGTCGGTTGTCGTCAGGTCTCCTCAAGGCGGACAACGCCTGGTCTGCAAGGGAGCACCGGAAGCAATTTTCGAGCGCTGCAATCGTTTCGAGCTTGACGGCAAGGTCTACCCGATGGACCCGCTGCTTATTCAGGACTTGCGGGAGGAATACGACAGCCTCAGCACTGACGGGTTCCGGGTGCTCGCCATCGCCTACGCCGACTTCGAGCCGCGGTCCGCCTATTCGCGCAACGATGAACGCGACTTGATCCTCAAAGGATACGT
>CAZFKF010000902.1:0-3146 GCA_964518805.1 uncultured Planctomycetaceae bacterium
GTCGACGGCTCGGCACGCTTCATCTCCGAGACCATTCCCTCCGCCAATGCGGGCCTCGCCACGAACAACACCGGCAATCCCTCCGACTTCTTCAACGCGGCAGTGCAAGGCAAGGTCGGCGTCTACCAATTGCTCGGCGTGATCAATGACGGCCAGCCGATCTCCGGGGCGTTCTGACCGGTCCTTGCCGCCGCCCGACTAGAAAGATCGCAACGATGAGAGTCCTTGCTCCGTGGGCCATGGTGGTCTGCCTGTTGGCCCGGCTGTGCGCCGCCGATGCCTCGGCCGCCGCGCCCTCTGACGATTTCAAAGGCGAGCAATCCTTCCCCAGCCGGTATCCCTACGTCGTCCAGGACATCTTGAAGCACTGCAATCCCAACAAGGGACTGTGGATCGACGTCGGGGCTGGCAAAGGGCAACTGACGATCCCCCTGGTGGAAGCCGCGGGCAACACCGTGGTGATGCTCGATCCCAACAAAGATACCTTGGCCGAGGGACTTGAGATCGCGCGAGGCAAGGGCCTTGCCGATCGGCTCGTCCCTCTCGTCGGCGTCGCCGAACAGATCCCCTTCCCGGACAATACGGCCGATTTGGTCGTCAGCCGCGGCTCGATCTTCTTCTGGGACGATCCGGCCAAGGGACTCCAGGAGATCCATCGCGTATTGCGGCCGGGCGCAAAGGCCTACGTCGGCGGCGGCGCCGGCAGCGGCTATCCGAAATCGGACGTCGAAAAACTCATCCAGGACCGTAAGCGGCGATTGCAGGGTCCCCAAGCCGAAAAGTGGAAACGCTTCGTCGAGCTTCGCCGCCCCGAACAGATGCGCGCCTGGGCCCAAGAGGCTAAGCTCACCGACTTCACCGTCCTGGGCCAGGGGGCCATTGCCGACGATCCCACGATTGGGCAAGGCGTCTGGCTCGTGTTCGAGAAGAAGCCGCGTCCATGACGCTCGTTCTCGACGACACGATCGCGGCCATCGCTTCGCCGCCGGGCGGGGCGGCGCGGGGAATTCTGCGGCTAAGCGGGCCGGACGTGCGATGGTGTGTCGCACGCGTCTTCGATGCCGAAGAGGCAGGCCGCGGGCAGACCACCTCAGTTCCCAGCGTGACGCGCGGCTCGCTTACGCTCGACGGCCCGGACTTCGCGCCGCTTCCATGCGAGTTGTACGTTTGGCCCACGGGGCGCAGCTACACGGGTCAGCCGGTGGCCGAAATCCACACGCTCGGTTCGCGCCCGCTTCTGGAGGCGGGGCTCCGTGCCCTGTGCGCGGCCGGGGCGCGTCTGGCCGAGCCGGGAGAGTTCACACTCCGGGCCTTTCTGGCCGGCAAGATGGACTTGACCCGGGCAGAAGCAGTGCTGGGAGTGATCGACGCGGCCGATCCCCGCGAACTGGACGTCGCCCTGGCACAATTGGCCGGAGGTCTCTCCCAGCCGCTGGGGCTGCTCCGCGACCGCCTCCTCGACTTGCTGGCGCATCTGGAAATGGGCTTCGATTTTGCCGAGGAAGACCTGCCGTTCGTCGGGCGCGACGAACTCGACAGCCAATTGGCCGCGGCCCTGGAGACGGTCGAAGGGCTCATGCAGCGAATGACGCAGCGGCAAGTCTCAAGCGATCGCCCCCGCGTGGTGCTCGTGGGTTGGCCGAATACGGGCAAGAGCAGTCTCTTCAACGCCCTGGCCGGCCGGGCCGCGGCCATCGTCTCCGAACATCCCGGCACGACCCGCGACTATCTCAGCGTGGAACTGGATCTCGACGGCCAGAAGTGCACCCTGATCGACACCGCGGGGATCGCAGACGGGCCCGCGATCGATTCCCCCGCCGCGGAGATCGCTGCGCAAGCGGCCACGGTCGAACAGGCCGGCCGGGCGGACGTGCGCCTCGTGTGCCTCGACGCTTCCCGCCCGCTGAACGCCTGGGAACGCGAACAGTTGGCCGCCGACTCCGGCCGTCGCGTGGTCGTCCTGACCAAGATCGATGCGCCGCGGTCCACGGAAGCTGAACTTCGTGCCGAACCGGGACGTGAAAGGGGCGTCCCCCTCTTGCCGGAAGAGTCCTTGGCAGGCTTCGTCGTTGGGGCGATGGTCCGTACCAGCAGTCGCAGCGGCGAAGGAATGGCGGACCTGCGCCGACGGATCGCCGAGGAGGTGCGGGCCGTGTCCTGGTCGGCCAGCAATGTCGTCCCCGGCACGGCCGCCCGCTGCCGGGAGTCGCTCCGGCTGGCCGCCGAAGGTCTCGCCCGTGCCCGCGATCTGGTCCGGGCGGACCAGGGCGAGGAACTTGTCGCCGCCGAGGTGCGGCTGGCCTTGGACGAGATGGGGCGCGTGGTCGGCGCGGTGTACACCGAGGATCTCCTCGGGCGCGTCTTCAGCCGCTTCTGCGTGGGCAAGTGACCCTCCCCCCGATCCCTATGGGTCGCAAAACGGTGACCGCTGGCCGTGCCCAATCGGCCACGATATCATGGTGGCCAATGTCCGAAATAGACAACCACCCGCCAGAATGCTAACCCGCACTACGAACGGCAGCCGGTTTGGCATTATGGCGGGCCGTTGAAAAACAACGCTTCACCAAGACAGGGAGACTGCCATGCGTCGCAACCGAGGCTTGCTGGCGTGCATTGCGCTGGCCACGATGTTCGTCTGTTCCACCTGCGCTGCGGAAACGGTTTGGCTCTCGTCGCTCGACCTGACCAAGATGAGCGCCGGCTGGGGCCGGCCGATTCGCGACAAGTCGGTCCAGGAGAAGCCGCTGACCATCGCCGGCCAGAAGTTCGAGCGCGGCGTGGGCACGCACGCGGCCAGCCGAATGTACGTCGACCTGGGTGGCGGGGCGGAGAGCTTTCGAGCCACGGTCGGGGTCGACGACGAGGTGAACGGCAACGTCGGCAGCGTCGAATTTCGCGTCTACGGCGACGGCAAGCTCCTGTGGCGCAGCGGCGTGATGAAAGTCGGCCAGGCAGCCAAGCCGGTCGACCTGAAGCTGACCGGAATGGACACGCTGCTCTTGATCGTCGATCCGGCGGGTGACGTGATCGCCTACGACCATGCCGATTGGGCCGAGGCCCGCCTCGAGGTCAGCGGCGTGCACCCTAAGGCAATCGCCGGCCCGTACGAAGCCCCCTACATTCTCCCTCCGAAGCCCGGTCCCCGG
>CAZFKF010000903.1:0-3142 GCA_964518805.1 uncultured Planctomycetaceae bacterium
GAAATTGAACTCGCGATCCATGCAGGCGACGAGCATGGGCGTCGTGTCCAGCACCTCGGAAAGCAGAGCCTGGCCCTCGCGAAGAGCGTCTTCTGCCCGCGTCCCCTCGGTCGAATCGCTGAACATAGGCCTAGTCTATCGAAGGACCTCTGCCGTGTGGGTCGTCCCGACGGTCAATCCAACGCCCTGCTAATGCCGGAATCGAGACGATCGACCAATGGACTTCGCCGCGACCTCTGCAAGCGACTGTCGGCGCGCGAATCGTCACGTTGCTCGGAGGAGCGTTAGCATACCAGACGTTTCCCAGAACCGGAATCGAGTTCTTTGTCAGGGAGGATGGCGATTTTCCTGACCCACGGCTTGACAGGCCGTCCCCCCATAGTATGCGGGACGAAGAACTCGCCCTACGTCCGATGTTCGCGGCATAAACAAAGTCCGCCTCCGCATCGCCCGGACACGCGTCGCGCCTGCTCGTGAAGCACGGTGGTGCAGGAGGGGCACGGGAGGTTTGCCGACCTAAGGCTCGATCACCGCCAAGGCGTTGGCGATCTTGCCAAGCGGAGCGCTCACCTGGATCCCTCGGACCCGATCACGGATGCGGTCAACCGACTCCCGGGCGATGTCGATGCCCACCTTTAACTGGTCTTCGCGGCTGGAGACGGCAGCCATGCGTTGCATGACGGAATCAGGGATCACCACGCCTGGGACCTCGTTCTTCATGAACAAGGCGTTGCGGTGACTCACCAGCGGCCACACGCCGGCCATGATGGGAACGCCGTGGCGATCGACCTTGTCCAGGAAGCGCAACAGGGCGTCGGAGTCGAACACCGGCTGCGTGATGGCGAACTCGGCCCCGGCCTCGACCTTCTGACGGAAGCGATCCAGTTCGCGAACCTGGTCCATGGCCGTCGGATCGAGGCCCACTCCAATAGCGGCGTGGGTTTGCGGATCGATCGCCTGGCCGCCTAGGTCGAGCCCCATGTTCAACCGTTTCTGGACGCCGACCATGCCGATCGAGTCGGCGTCGAATACTCCCGTGGCGTGTGGGTAATTGCCCAGTTTCGGTGGATCCCCGGTCACGAAGAGGATGTTACGGACCTCGCAGGCCGCGCATGCCAGGAGATCGGCCTGCATGCCAATCAGGTTCCGGTCGCGGCAACAAAAATGGAGGATGACCTCGATGAGGGCTTCCTGCTGGATTCGCTGCGCCGTGACCAGCGGTGAGATCCGCGAGCTGGCCCGCGGGCCATCCGGGATGTTGATCGCATCCACGCCGTGGCGATGCAGGACTTGGCTCTTGGCAATCGTCTCACTCAGGTCGTAACCGCGGGGCGGCAGCAGTTCCACCGTGGTGATCCACTGACCATGGGCCAGACGCCACGCCAGCCGCGATTTCTGGGCGAAGGGATCGGGCTCCTTGGCGGGGACTGCGACGGCGGGCTCGATCGTCACCTTTCGCACGCGAGCTCGGGCCAGAGGCTTGATCGCCTTGGCCATCTCGCGAATGTGGTCGGGCGTCGTCCCGCAGCAGCCGCCCACGGCCGCTGCGCCGAGGTCCACGTAGCGTCGCGCATAGCTGGTCAGGTACTCGGGCGAGCAGAAGTAGATCCGACGGTTTTCGACCTCCCTGGGAATGCCCGCATTGGGCTGAACGACGAGCGGAAGCGTCGTCAGACGCACGGCCTGCTCGACAGCGCCGAGCAGCCCATCGGGCCCCATCCCGCAGTTCATTCCCCAGGCAATCGGCGGAGGCCCGTCGCCGGGCAGTGGCGCCATCATACGTTCCACCGATTCTCCGGAGGACGATTCGCCATGATCGACCACGGCGAACGAGAGGACGTAGGGGACATCGGGCAGGCGTCGCATCGCGGCAGCGCAACGCTCCACAGCCCTGCGGTTGGGCTGCGTCTCGAAGAGGACAAAATGGGCGCCCTCTTCCACGAGCGTCGTTGCCTGCTCCACGACCATGCGCTCGATCTGCTCTTCGTACTGGGGCTGACCGGGAAGCGGCCCGATGGAGCCTGCCACGAAGACCTGCCTGCCAGCCTTGTCGGCCACTTCGCGCGCCAGCCGGGCGCCGGCACGGACAATCGCCCCGCACTGTTCGCCAAGGCCATAACGCTCCATGGCCACGCGATTGGCCCCGAACGTGTTCGTCGTGAGGACATCGGCGCCGGCGTCACAATAGTCGGAGTGGATCTGGCGAATCAGGGCCGGGTCCGACAGGCACAACTCGTCGAAAGAGCGGTTCGTGAACACATGGTGCCGGTAGATTTCTGTGCCCATGGCCCCGTCGAATACGAGCACACCGGCACGCATGGCTTCTTGGATTGAGGTCGGTTGTTCCACGTCAGGCATTCCGTTGGACGCTGCAAAGAAAAAAGGTAACACTTCCGCCGTCTGAAGTTGCACAAGAATGCGAAGGGAAAAGGGAAAATCGCGGGAAAGAGGGAAAGGGAGAGAAGGGGGTTCGCTTGGTTTGCGTCAAGCGCAAGACCTACCTCTTTCTTTTCCCATTTCCCCAATCCTTTCCCCTTTTCCCTTCTCTTCGATCACTTCATTCCGGTGAAGAATTGCGAACCTCCTTATCTACTCTACGTGCTCCAAGTATCCGGTGAGCCGTCCCGACCGTCAACGCGGCCCCCCAGGATTGCTGTGCGCGGCGCGAGAACAATCTGCGCACGCTGCATCTTCTGGGGTCGACTCGGTGCGACCGGGCAAAGCACGTGGAGTCCCGATGGTTTCGTGCACCGGTCAGTGGAGTGGCGACATGAGACCAAGTACAATTGGGCGTTTGACCCCGTCCGCGCCCGGACGCGGCGCTGCCACGGAACCTTACCCACAACCGTCCTCCTGCCAGGAGTTTAGCCCCATGACAGACTCGGTTTCTCGCAGGCATTTTCTTGGACAGACGTGCGGCGTCTTGGCCGGTGCTGCCCTGGCTTCCCAAATCTCGGACCGGGCTTTGGCAGAATCCGAGAAAGGGCCGATCGCGGTCACGTGCCGCGACGCTCATCTCGGTGTGGCCGGCCAGAAGGACTGCTGGGCCGCGATGGCGAAACTTGGAGCCGATGGGGTCGAGGCGACGATCGGCGAGGATCTCTCCCTTCCAGGGCTCTTCCACCCCAGCCGAAAGTACACC
>CAZFKF010000904.1:0-3142 GCA_964518805.1 uncultured Planctomycetaceae bacterium
GTGTGTCCGTGCGATGTGGTCCGGGTCGAACTGCACCAGGAGTATTCGCTTCCCAACATGGGTTGGAATCAATTGGCTATCCAGCGGCGCCCTCCGGTGCTCGAAGGAATTCCGGACCGCTCCTACTTCTACTTCGTCCATTCCTATTACGTCGTGCCTCGCGATCGTGGGATCATCGCCACAGAGACCGACTATCCGGCGCCTTTTTGCTCGATGATCTGGCGCGACAACGTCTTCGCCACGCAATTCCACCCCGAGAAGAGCCAAGCTGACGGATTGAAGCTGCTGCGGAATTTTGGATCGCTGTGAACGCCCGGTGACCTTCGCAGAGAATACCCTTCGCACCGCAGATGTTCGTCCCGCGTGGGGCATCGTTGGGCCAATTCCACCGGGTTGAATTCTGTCATGGGGTCGGATATGGTACGAAGATCGGGCGATGCCCGAGCCACCCCTTTTGCCGCTTCATGGCGGGGGGACTCTCTCGACCGGAGGGAGACGGCCCGCAATTGGACGTAGACGAGAATCACCAATTCGATTAGTCATCAAGGAGACGACTCGTGGACAAGTGGCCTATCGGAGTGTTTGCGAGTATCGACGCAGGTTTGGGGGTCAAGCTCGAGGTGGTCCGCGAGTTGGGCATCCCCACCGTCCATTTGCATGCCCCGCACCGTTCCACGCGGACTCCGGAACGGGCCAAGGCGTTTGTCGAACAGCTTCGATCCATGGGCGTGACGATTACCGTGGTCTTCGGCGGTTTCGAGGGGGAGAGCTATGCCGACATCCCCACCGTGTCGCGCACCGTGGGCCTGGTGCCTCCAGAGACGCGGGCCGAACGGACCCAGGAACTGAAGGAGATCTCCGACTTCGCCCGGCTCCTGGGCGTCGACGCCGTGGGGCTGCACGTTGGATTCGTGCCGCACGACCGCTCCGATCCGTTGCACCAGCAGGTTGTCGCGGTCACTCGCGAGATCTGCGATCATTGCCGCGGAAACGGCCAGCGTCTGCACCTGGAAACCGGACAAGAATCGGCCGACACGCTCCTGGAGTTCATCGGCGAGGTCGAGCGGGACAATCTGTTCATCAATTTCGATCCGGCGAACATGATCCTCTACGGATCGGGCGAGCCGATCGCGGCCTTGCGCAAGGTGGGCAAATACGTGCGCAGCGTCCACTGCAAGGACGGCAAATGGGCGGCGCAGCCAGGCAAGGAGTGGGGACGCGAAGTACCTTTCGGGCAGGGGGACGTCGGGGCGGAGAACTTCCTGCGGACGCTCAAGGAACTCGGCTATACCGGCGCTTTGACCATCGAACGCGAGATCCCCGACGAGCCCGCCCGGCAGAAGGACGAAATCGGGCAGGCCGTCCGGCTGCTCAATGAGCTGAAAGCTAAGATCGGATAGGACAAGCGGCACGCGCCAAGCCCCCCTTCGGTTCGGCGCGGGTGATTGCGCCAGGGCCGGAGAACGAGAGCGGAGCGAACACGAGTCTCGCAATCGGAGAGTATTCTTTTCATGCCCGGACTATCTCTTAACATTAACCACGGTCTGGATCTTGCCGAGGTCATGCGGCGGTTGCGCGACCGATGCGAGTCCGTGAAGGCGGCCTACCAGACTCACGTCACCAACTTCGAGGAGACGTGGAACGACGACTCGCTGGTCTGCCGGTTCCGTGCCATGGGACAGAAGTTTCAGGGGACGCTCAAGGCGGAGCCGGGCCAGGTCTGCGTGCAGATGGATCTTCCCTTGATGGCGATGATGTTTCGCGGGACGATCGAGACCAAGGTCCGCGAGGAACTCGGCAAGCTCCTCGCGTGACGGGCGCGACGCGTCCCGCTTCGGATATGAGCAGCGCAATTCACGAAACGGGGCAGTGCGCCGAGGGCATCGCGAGCAGCAGGGCACGCACGACGCGGTCGGCCGTGGAGCAGGCGGTTTGCGTCGCGGAACCGCGAGCCCTGGTCGTGCGGCCGCGGATTCTCCGCCGTGTGATGACCGAGGATCGCGAATTGACGGGCCTGGCGATCCGGCTGCCGCATCGCAAGAGTTACGTCATCGGCCGCGACGCCTTGCTGGCGATCGTGGATCCGGACGAAGTTGGGCTCCAACCCGACAGCCCCGTGCCCGATCGCGTCATCCTCCTTCCGCAGCCGAGCGAAACGAAGCTGGCCGATACCCCGGCCCTCGACGTTCTGCTGCAATACTGGCGTCTGCTGTTCCATGCGCGGATCGATCTGGAACTGGCCGAGCAGGTTGCCAAGGGGTTGCTGACGGCGGATTCCGTTGAGTCGCGAATTCGCGCCATCGGCGCCACGGAATTCGAGGAAATCCGCCTCGTTCTTTCCCAAGAGGCATTTCTCCTGCCCCCGCGCGACGAAGTGGGCGCGTACTGCGAGTTCGTCGCGGTCTACTGGGAGCTGCGCTATTTTGCTCCGACACTGCTGCCGCGGTACTTTCCGGGAGTTGACGACTTTCGCCGCATCGAGGCGATCGTGTCCGAAGACGCCGATGCCGCGCGATGGCTTCAGGCCACACGCTTGCGGGAGATCCCCGAAGGAACGCTGCGGCCCGAGCAGTTCATTGCGGCCGATGCGGCCATCGCATTGCCGGCACAAGAGACCGTTCCGGCGCCATTGGCTTGCGAGGCCGACCTGGCGGCGTACCGCCGGCTGGTTCGCCGCGCGGAAGAGGCGGCGGCCCGGGGGAACGTGGTGCGATCGGCCATCTGTCGCGCCCGCGCGGAGCAGAAGGCCCCGCCGGAACTGGCTGCCAAAGCCCAGAATATGCTGAAACGCGACGTGGACCGCCTGGTCCGCCGGCTTCAAGTCGCGTTGGAGATCGAGGCCCAGGATCCGCACCCCTGGCAGGACGTCCTTATGGCCCTGGCCCGGCAAACGCCCAGCGGCGCGTGGACCGTGGAGGCCCGGCTGCTGTACGACTTGCAGAAGGCCTGCATCGACCACGAGCGCCAGACGTACTGCGTCGATCTGCCGGGATGGATCCTCTCGCGGGGCCAGCAGCCGAGCCGCCGCCCTCTGCCTGTACAGCGCGAGGCCGCGATCTCGAAACACCTGCGAAGCGCGGTGCGCCGCGTCCCGGCGGTCGGCGTGGCGGAGCCGGTGCGGCAGAGGCTTTCCGGGTTGCTG
>CAZFKF010000905.1:0-3135 GCA_964518805.1 uncultured Planctomycetaceae bacterium
GATCCCAACTCGACGGCAGGTCGGGGCTGCCGCCGGGGTAAGCGGCCACGATCTTCACGTCGGCCAACTCGCCGGCGGCCTTCGGGTCGTTGAGGATCTCGGTGAAGGCGATCGCGTGCGAGGTGTCCAGCCCGATGAGGCCGGCGCGGAGCGGCTTCTGCGGTTCCGCGCCCATGCTGCCCGCTGCCGCCACGATGCACGACAACACAACCAAAGACCGGACAAACCTGCGACCGCAAAGCATGTTTGGTTCCTCCCGTCAAGCAATATTCGTCACCCTTTCTCTAGCCCAGGCGTAAACGCTTGGGCTAGAGAAAGGTTTGTTTCAGAACGGCTCCAGACTACTTTCCGGCAATGATCAGGTCGAGCCGACGGCGGAATTCCTCCAGGGGCAGGCCGCCGTCCTCGATGGTCAGGAATCCGTTGTAGCCGATCTTGTCGATCTCCGCGCGGACCGACGGCCAGTTGATGCTGCCGTCGCGCGGATGCACGAACGTGCCGCCATGGCCGTCCGGGTTCAGCTTGAAGTCCTTGACGTGAAGCTTCACAATCAGCTTGCCGAGGGCCTGGATCCACTCCTCCGGCGGCGCGTATTTGACGTGATTGCCAATGTCGAAATAGGCCTTCACCCACGGATTGTCGAACGAGGCCACGAAGTGCGCAAAGTACTTCGGCTTGACCCAGAGGTTGTTCCACACGTTTTCCAAGGCGATGATCACGCCGGTCTTCTCGGCCGTGGGAATCAGCCGCTCGACGGCCTTGCGCGAGGCGTCGACCGACTGGTTCTGGGCCTTCATGTAGGCCTCGTATTTCGTGTTGTCGCCGGCAGCCACTTGGGTCACGTGGCCGGTCTTCTCGTCGAAGCGGATGTCGAACTCCCATGCCTCGGGCATGGGGCCAACTCCCGTGCGGCACGGAACTACGAGCAGGGCGGACGCCCCGTACCCTTGGGCCGCGCGAAGGGCCGTTTCGACGTTGGCCACGTCGCCGTCCACCTGGGCGGGGTCGGGACTGTTGAAATTGGCCCAGCCAAAGAGCACCGAATGGATCTTCTGGTGGTGTTTTTCGGCGAGCTTACGGGCCTCCTCCGCCTTTTCGGGGGTCGTCTTCCAGTCGCTGGTTTCCAGACCGTCGAACCCGGCGGCCTCCAACTCCGCCAGCGATTGCTCGTTGGGCGAGCGGATCATGGCCCGGCTGAGCTTGGTGCTGAACTCGGCGCCCCGAACGCAATCGGCGGTCAATACGCCCGCCCCCACGGCAGCCGATGCAGCAGTCGCAGCCAGAAAATCACGGCGATTCAAGCGAACGTTCATGGACAGGACCTCCAGGGTATGGATGGCGTGGCGAGACTTCAGGAACTCTAGAAATCAAGTGCTTCTGCTGGTGGTGCAACGAGTTGCGCCGACGAAGCCGCGGCGCAACCAGTAGCCAAAGGCATGCACAGGGGGTAGTATTGCACGCCTCGCGACGCGAGTCAATTTCCCCGCTCGTGCCGCGACCGGAATGGGAGGCGCGTTCGGCTCTAGCAGACAGCCCTCGGATGGATGTCGACGGAAGCGTTCCCGCGTGCACCGCTGCCCGCTTGGACGAGTCGCTCCACCGCAAGGCATACAAGGAGATTCGATGTCCGTTCCCGAAAATCCGTCCGAAAGCCGATCCCTTGAGGACGTGCGCCGCAGCGTCCCGATCCCGCCGAGCCGCTGGTGGAAGCGCCTCTTCGCCTTCGCCGGCCCCGCCTACATGGTCTCCGTAGGCTACATGGACCCGGGCAACTGGGCCACCGACATCGCCGGCGGCTCGCAGTTCGGCTACAAGCTGATCTGGGTGCTCGTGATGAGCAATGCCATGGCGATCCTTCTCCAGACGCTCAGCGCACGTCTCGGGCTGGTCACCGGACGCGACCTGGCCCAGGCCTGCCGCGACGCCTATCCGCGCGGCGTGAACTATGTGCTCTTCGTGCTGTGCGAGATCGCCATCGCGGCCTGCGACCTGGCCGAAGTGATCGGCTCGGCCGTGGGCCTGAACTTGCTGTTCGGGATTCCGCTGCTGTGGGCCGTGGTCATTACCGGCTTCGACGTGCTGTTGCTCTTGGCCATCCAGCGCTTCGGCATTCGGAAGATGGAAGCCTTCATCGTCATGCTGATCTCGTTGATCGGCCTGTGCTTCGTCGTCGAGGTCTTCCTCAGCAAGCCGTCGATCGCCGGGATCGCTTCCGGATTCATCCCGCGGCCGCTGTCCGGGGCGGAGTTGTTCGTGGCCGTGGGCATCCTCGGGGCGACCGTCATGCCGCACAACCTGTACCTGCACTCGTCGCTGGTGCAGAGCCGCGACGTGCGCCGCAGCCGGGAGGCCGTGGCCGAGGCATGCCGCTTCAACCTCATCGATTCGGCGGTCGCCATGAACTGCGCGTTTCTGGTCAACGCCGCCATCCTGATCGTATCGGCGGCGGCCTTCTGGACGCGGGGCATCGAGGTCGATGAACTCCAGAAGGCGCACGAACTCCTGGATCTCGTGCTAGGCAGCGCGATCGCCCCCTACGCCTTCGCCCTGGCCTTGCTCTGCGCCGGGCAGAGTTCCACGGTCACCGGCACGCTGGCGGGCCAGATCACCATGGAGGGCTTCTTGCGGTTCCGCATGCGTCCGTGGCTGCGCCGGCTGATTACGCGGCTGCTGGCCATCATCCCCGCGGTCGCGGTGATCCTCGCCGTGGGCGACAAGGGGATCTACCGTCTGTTGATCGTGAGCCAAGTCATTCTCAGCCTGCAACTGAGTTTCGCCGTGGTGCCGCTAGTGAAGTTCACCGGCAGCAAGCAGAAGATGGGGCCGTTTGTGAATCCCTTGTGGGCACAGATCCTCGCCTGGATCGTCGCCGCCGTCATCATGGGGCTCAACACAATGCTCCTGTACGACCAGTTCACCGGGTGGCTCGAAGCCGCGGGTCCGTGGCGATGGCTGGTGGCGGTCGGCATGCTCCCAGTCTTCCTCGGACTTGCCGGACTGCTCGGCTGGCTCGTGTTTCGCCGCGAACGCGTGGAGGAAAAGGCCCCCGCCGTATCGGCCGACGAGGTGGCTTCGGCCGTGGCGGCGATGGAAAAACGGATCAACCGGATCGGCGTCGCCCTGGAGGCCAGGCCC
>CAZFKF010000906.1:0-3135 GCA_964518805.1 uncultured Planctomycetaceae bacterium
AAGCCGGGATTCTATGATGCGCCGCCTCGTAATGCTGGTTGCTGTTCTCGTGGTGCTCGGCGGAGGCGCCGGCCAGGCGTTGGCCCAGGACGGCGGATGGTCGGTCTCGCCGCTTTCGGACGGCTGGAGCGGACCCGGCTTCTATCTGGATTGGGTCAAGATCCTCCTGGCCTGGATGACCTTCCTTTTCTGGGTGGGCACCACCGACTGGCTGAGCCGCGATGCGCAACTCGTGGAAATGGACTACCTGCGGTGGAACCCGATCGTGGTGGGCGTGTTTTTCGTGGCCCAACTTCTCGTCTGGTTCCTGCCCATCTTCTGGGTCTCGTTTCCCCTCTTGGCGTTGGCCTGGATCGCGCCCCTGATGAGCTACGTCGTGGTGCGCAACGGCCGCGTCGAGGAGAACGAACGGGTGCTGACGCCCTCGCACATCCGTTACTGCACGGCCACGCTGCTGAACAAGTTTGGGGCCAAGATCGAGGTGGAGAAGAAGGATCCCCACGTGGCGGGCGTGCCGGTGGTGCTGAACCCGGCTGGCGGCAACGAGCGCGACAACGCCACGCGCATGCTCGCCGCACGGCAGAGCCCCGGCTTCCAGCAGGCCCGCAAGCTGGTTTTCGACGCTTTGTGCCGGCGGGCCGACGCGGTGATGCTCGACTACACCCAGCAGGGCGTGGCCACGCGCCTGTTGATCGACGGGCTTTGGCAGAACGGAGAGCCGATGGACCGCGAGGTAGGCGATCCGGTGCTGGAAGCGATCAAGGCGATCTGCGGAATGAATCCCAAGGACCGGCAGACGCGTCAAGAGGGCAAGTTCAGCGGCGAGTACACGGTATTTCGCCGTTCGGTGTTCGAGCAGGTCGACAAGGCGAAGGACGTCTATCGCAAGAAACTGGCCCCGCAACTGACCAAGGAGTTCGCCGCGCCGGGCGTCACCGCCGCCGAACTCCAACTCAAGATCAAGATGGCCGCCGACGAAAGGACTCGCGAGCGTTTCGCCTCCGAAATCGGCCCCTGGACTCCCGTCGAGCTCAGCGATCTGCCCCGCCTGCGCGGCACCGACAAGGTCGATCCCAACAAGGCCCTCGACAAAATGCTCTGCATCGGGACGGTCACGGCGCAGGGAACGCAGACGGGCGAGCGGGCCATTGTTCAACTCGAGGTCAAGAAGACCCGCTTCGCCACGCTCGACGAAATCGGCATGCGCGCCAAGATGCAGGAGCAACTCCGCGAAGTCATGGGCCGCGAAGGGGGAATCGTCCTCTTCTCGGCCATTCCCGCGGGTGGCCTGCGGAGTACGATGAACGTCGTGTTGCGGGCTGCCGACCGTTTCGTGCGCGAGTTCGTCGCCGTCGAGGACGAGAGCAACCGCTACGAGCCGGTGGAGAACGTCCCGGTCACCACCTACAAGTCGGCCGACGGACAGTCGCCCACGGCGGTGCTGGGCAACGTGTTTCTCGGCGAGCCACAGGTGGTCGTCGTCCGCGATCTGGTGAATGCCGAGACCGTGGAGATGATCGCAGCCGAGACCTCCAAGCCGCGGTTGATCCTGAGCACGGTGCGGGCCAAGGACTCGATTGACGCGATCTACCGGGTCCTCGCGTTGGGCGTTCCGGCAGCCGACTTCGCGCCCGCGCTGAACGGCGTGCTCTGCCAGCGCCTGGTCCGCAAGCTCTGCGAGACCTGCAAAGAAGCCTACGCGCCGACGCCGCAGGTGCTGGCGCAGCTCGGAATTCCGCCAGGACGGGTGCAGGTCCTCTACCGGCCGCCCCAGCAACGAGAGACGGTCTGCCCCGAGTGCGGCGGCGTAGGTTACGTGGGCCGCACGGCGATTTTCGAGTTGCTCGTCATGGATGAAGCGTTGCGGAACGCGCTGGCGGCCAATCCCAAGCCCGACGTCTACCGCCAGATGGCCCAGAAGGCCGGCGTGCGGGGGGTTCAGGAGGAAGGCATCCTCCTGGTGGCGAAAGGCGTTACGTCGATCCAGGAACTGATGAGAGTGTTGAAGCAGTAGGTTGTAGACGGTGGGCAGCAAACGATAGACAGTAAAGCAGGGGGCGGGGCATCGCCGCCGAGATTGCGCGGCGGAATCGGAGCACTGCCGAGCCATCCCGCCCCCGAATCCCAACCCCAACCCGGGCTCCTGATCCCATGAGCGCTATTCTTCCCCTTCTGATGATCGTAGTTTTAGCCGCATGCGTCGGCGTGCTGTTTCCCGAAGGACTGTGGAGCAACCTGATCCGGTTGGTGAACGTTGTCACGGCCGCCCTGATCGCGATGAGTTTCTGGGAGCCTCTGGCCCGTTGGCTGGAAGGGCTGAACGACTGGTTCGCATCGATCACCTACTACCTCGATTTCCTGTCGCTGTGGATCTTATTCGGCGTTTCGATGCTCGTGATGCGGATTGCGACGGACATGATTTCGCGCGTCAAGGTGCGATTCCTGAAGGTGGTCGACCGCGTGGGCAGCACGTTCTTCGCCCTGTGCGTGGGTTGGATCATGGTGTGCTTTATCATGGCCACCCTCCACACCGCCCCGTTGGCCCCCAATTTCCTTTGGGGTGGATTCGATCCCTCGCGGAAGATGATGATGGGATTGGCGCCCGACCGGCAATGGCTTGGGTTCGTGCAGTACGCCTCCAAGGGCCCGTTTGCCAGGTCGGAGCCGGTTGCCTTCGACGCCGACAACCAGTTCATGGCGAAATACAACAATCGCCGCGGAGCGCTTGAGGAACAGCGGAAAGAGAAGAAGGCGTTCCGCACGGCTTCGGGCGATGCCCCAAAACGATGACGGCCAAATCCGGTCGGGAGACCGGCGCGCCACGAGGGAATGTCGTATGCCACGTGAATCCAAATTTGAAGTTCATCGCGAAGTCTATCAGTCGCGTCTCAACCTGCCAGACGACGCCGACTCGAAACAGTATCGTGCCGTGAGCGCCTTTGCCATCGCCGGCCTCCTGGTGGGCCTCTTGTCGCTGTTGGCGCTGGTCTCGCCCCTCTTGTGGGCGCTGGCGATCGTCGGCGTGCTGGTCAATTTCAAGGCGCTGGAGCGGATCAAGAAGAACGCCCCCGCGCTGTTGGGACGCAAAGCGGCGTTGGCCGGCCTGGCCCTATCAACCATCGGGCTAACGGCCGC
>CAZFKF010000907.1:0-3120 GCA_964518805.1 uncultured Planctomycetaceae bacterium
GAACGCCGCCATCCTCTTGCCCGTTTCGGGCATCTCCAACTTGCCCTCCACCGCCAGCTTGGCGCTGGCCAGGCCTGAGTAGAACTCGATATCCTGCTTGATCTCGGCACGCTGGATGTCTTCGATCTTGACGTTCTCGAGCGCCTTGAACGCCTCCTCGTAGCGCCCCTTGGCCACCGATTCGCGGGCCCCGCGCACCAAGGCAGGATCCTCCTCGAAGGTGATCCATTCGATGCGATTGACGGGGACCTTTCGGCTGCTTCCCCCTTCGCTGACGGTCACTTCCGTGGGCGACATGGCGGACACCTGGCCGTCGACCTTCCCCTTGTCCGTCCTCACCGCGTCCGCCGCCCAAGCAGCATTGACAAACAGATAGACCGAAGAGGCTGCAACGACGGACCGAAGCAATTTCACCGCTCGTCTCCTTGATGGCGAAACAGGCTATGTCGAGGGCGGACACGAAGATCGTCCCCCGAGGACCTTGCTGGCGGGGGCCGATGCGAGAACCGGGCGACCTTTCCAATTAGTGTAGCATCCTGGTCCGAGTTCCGACAATTGGCCGTTGTCGCGTCGCGAATCGCTTTCCCCACTCCAGTTGGGATGTTTCTTGAGGCAAAGAACCTTATGATTCTCCCATTCACGATCAAACAAGGAGCGATTGCATGCAGCGTGCGAAGATCAGCGTCATCGGCGCCGGCAACGTTGGGGCGACCACAGCCCAATGGTGCGCCGCAGCGGAGTTGGGCGATATCGTTTTGTTGGATGTTCCCCAAACTGAGGGGATGCCGAAGGGCAAGGCTCTGGATTTGACGCAGGCCGCGCCTATCGTGGGGTTCGAGGCCAGCATTCTGGGCACGACGGACTACGAGGATACAGCGGCAAGCGACGTGGTGGTTGTTACGGCCGGGATTGCCCGAAAGCCGGGGATGAGCCGCGACGATCTTCTGACCACGAATGCGCGGATCGTGACGGCCGTGGCCGAACAGGTGCGGAAGACCAGCCCGGACGCCGTGATCATCGTGGTCAGCAACCCCTTGGATGCGATGGTGCAGCGCGCCTATCAGGTTACCGGCTTTCCCCGTCAACGGGTAATCGGTCAGGCAGGGGTGCTCGATACGGCTCGATTTCGTGCGTTCGTGGCCATGGAATTGGGCGTGTGTGTCGAGGACGTGACCGCGATGCTGTTGGGTGGGCACGGCGACACCATGGTGCCGCTGGCGCGGTGCTGCTCCGTGGGGGGGATACCCGTGACGGCCCTCCTGGATCCCGAGAGATTGACGCAGATTGTAGAGCGGACCCGCAACGGCGGGGCTGAGATCGTCGGTCTACTGAAGACCGGCAGCGCGTACTACGCACCAGCTGCCGCAACGGCCCAGATGGTCGAGGCGATCGTACGCGATCAGCGTCGCCTGATTCCCTGCGCAGCGCTCTGCGAACAGGAGTATGGCGTCGGCGGGTACTACGTGGGGGTTCCGGTGATCCTGGGGGCGAGCGGTGTTCAGAAGATCATCGAGTTGCCCCTCACGCCCGAGGAAAAAGCCGCTTTCGACAGAAGTGCGGCGGCGGTCAAGTCGCTGGTGGCGACCATGGACCGCCTCTTGAACCCCACACCCGGCGCGTGATGCTAGCAGCGCAAGCAGACCGGCAAGGCAGGGTGCAAGATGTGGCGGGGTGGGAAGCGGTCGTCTTCTCCATCTTGCTGAGCCTCCGCTTGTCCGCGTCTTCTTAGGCTCCTCTTGCCTTTTCCCTTGACAGTGGCGGAGGCGACGGATAGAGTCTGTTTGTTTCGGTTCCGCACGAAGATGGGCGATCGCGCGACCGTGCGATCACGGCCCAAGAGTGCGATGTGTGCGTGTCGACTCGTTTCTTCGGCGCGCCAGATCATCTCATATCAACCACATCATCACCCATGATGAACCGAATTCGACACGGGGCGGAGTCAGTTTCACCGAAGGAAGCCCAGGACTTATGTCACGAGTTGCGCCTCGAATCGGGGCTATTCACTCGGCCCGATGCACAGACGCCGCGGGCGATGTTCGCGCCCTTGCACTACGAGCGCAATTATGCGTATCCGCTGTTGATTTGGCTGCATGGCGAGGGCGCCGACGAACGCCAACTGATGCGGATCATGCCGGTGGTGAGCATGCGGAATTACGTGGCCGTGGCCCCGCGCGGCGTTCGGATCGAGCGCAGCGAAACGGCTGAGGTCTGGGGCTGGTCGGAGTCGCCGCAGGAAGTCCTGCGCGCCGAACAACAGATTCTGGATTGCGTCGACGACGCGCAGAAGCGGTATCACATTGCCCCCAACCGGCTGTTCCTTGCCGGGTTCGGCAGCGGCGGCACGATGGCGTTCCGCATGGCCATGAGCCATCCCGTACGGTTTGCCGGAGTGCTTTCGATCGGCGGGGCTTTTCCGCAAGGCCGCAATCCGCTGGGGCAATGGACCGCGGCCCGACGCCTGTCAGTCTTCCTGGCAGTGGGCCGCGACAGCCTCGAATACCCGCCCGCCAGGGCCTGCGACGACCTGAGGCTCTTTCACGCCGCCGGTTTGTCGGTGACCTTGCGGCAGTATCCCTGCGGCCAGGAACTCAGCCCGCAAATCCTTCGCGACGTGGATCGGTGGATCATCGAGCAGATCACGGCGCCCGCAGACCCGGGCGTCCCCTCGGACAATCGCTCCTCTTGTCCCTCGGATTGACGCCAGCCGGGCAGCAGTCTGGCTAGGCTTCAGGCACAGCCCTGCGCGCCACGAATGGGCGGTGCGTTCGCAGGCACTCTCCCGTCTGGCATCTCTGCCGATGATCGCGCAGCGAGGTCGTTGACTGTGCTCTTCAGATTGTGCAGTCCGCCTTTCTCTGAGAAGCTCTCTGTTCTCTTCAGTTAGCCTCGGCGCCTCGTCCTTCGCAAACGTGGATTGACATTGCCTGGGCTTTTGGAGTACAAACCGCCCCTGTTTCCCTCGTCCCAGGCGCCCATTCGGGCCCACGCGCTGGAAACCGTCCAGGAAGTCGGTTGCCCTCATCCGGGCGATTTGCGTTTGCCAATCCTATGTCGTCGAAAGACGCCGAGAACGATCCGCGTGAACCGTCCGAAGGGTCGGCCGAAGCGCAGGCGGGCGCG
>CAZFKF010000908.1:0-3119 GCA_964518805.1 uncultured Planctomycetaceae bacterium
CGATTTGGGCGGGGTTGCAGACGGGAGCATCGCCAGTCCGTTCCTGTCGCTGTTTGGGGGTTCGGCCGGGGCCACCGGGTTGGAAGAACGACGGAACAAAAAAGCGGTGCCGGCTCAATGGCTTGAAATGGTCAATTCAAGCCATATCCAGCGCAAACTCGAACAAGGTCCCAACCTGAAAGCGATCTTCGACCCGAAACGCAAGCCGAACGAATGGATCGAGGACCTCTATCTGACGATTCTCTCGCGCCCTCCCACGGCCGACGAGATCCGCCACCTGGAAGCGTACGGCAGGCCCGCCCCCGCCAAACCGGCAAAACAGGGCAAGGCAGCCGCGCCCGCGGAGGATACGAAAATGAAGGCCAAAAAGGCCGACGGCAAGAAGGCCGATGCCATTGGGGCGGACGCTTCGAAGGCGGAGGTTGGAAAGACCGCAGGCAAGACGGGGGAAGTCAAGAAGACGCCAGGCAAGACGGTCGAAGGCAACGCGACGGCGAATCAGAAGACCGAGAGCAAGAGGGTCGAGACCAAGCCGGCCGCCCGCAAGCCCGTGATCGTCAGGAATCGCGACGACTGGTTGGACATTGCCTGGGCCTTGATCAACAGTACCGAGTTTCAGTATCGACACTAAGCTCCGCAGGGCTGCTTCGTGATGCCCGTTTGCAGCGGCCCCGAAGCGGCTCGTACGCGGAGTGTTCGCAGAAGGAGAAGGAACGATGGGCAGTGGCCGACGATCGGATCATGGCGTGCGTGTGTCCCGTCGCAAGGCGATTGGTCAGGGACTGTGCGGCGCAGCGGGGTTGCTGGCGGCCGAGCGGTTGGGCTCGATGGCCGTTGCCGCCGCAGCGCCGGCCGAAACGGCTGCACCGCCCAAGGCCAGGGCCAAGTCGGTCATCCAGGTCTTCTTGTGGGGGGGCATGTCGCACATCGACACCTGGGACCCCAAACCCGAGGCCGGTCGCGAGTACATGGGAGAGTTCGCCAAGGCAATCCCCACGAACGTTTCGGGGATTCAGTTGGGTGAGTTGTTTCCCTTATTGGCCAAGCAGGCCGACAAGTTCTCGCTCATCCGCAGCATGACCCACCGCAACAACGGGCACGAGACGGCGGCCTACCTGATGCAGACGGGCCACGCGCCCGGCGAGCGGTTGGCCTATCCGAGCATCGGGGCCGTGTTCTCGCTGTTCAAGAGCCGCGGCTACAAGGGGCTGCTGCCGCCCTACGTGGTGCTGACGCGGCCCCAAGGTCGATTCTCGGAAGAGGGGTTCCTCGGTCCGAAGCTCAAGCCGTTCGCCACGGGCGGCGACCCGAGTGCGTACCGCTTCGAGGTCGAAGGCATCGTCGCGCGGGGCATCAGCGACGAGCGACAGAAGGCCCGTCGCGATCTGCTCACGAAGATGAACACGATGGGAAACGTGATGGCCGCCAGTCCGCAGTTGGTGGCTGCCGAGGACGCCAAGAAGGCGGCCTACGAACTGATTCTCGGCCAGGGCAAGGACGTGTTCGACCTCGGCAAAGAGAAACAGGAACTACGAGATCGCTACGGGCGCCATACCTTCGGGCAGGACTGCCTTGTGGCGCGACGTTTGGTGGAAAGCGGCGTTCCCTACGTCGTCATCAACTACCCGGGAGGTTGGGACACGCACAGCAATCACTTCCAGACGATGCGGCGCCAGTGCCCGCAGTTGGACCAGGGGCTCGCGTCCTTGCTGGGCGATCTGAAGGATCGCGGCTTGCTGGAGACGACCATCGTCTGGTGCTGCGGCGAGTTTGGCCGGGGTCCCAAGGTGGACTGGCAGCCGCCGTGGAACGGCGGCCGCAACCACTACGGCAACGTCTTCTCGGTGCTGGTTGCGGGCGGCGGTTTCAAAGGGGGGCATGTGGTCGGCGCTTCGGACGACAAGGCCCAGGAGGTCAAGGAACGCCCGGTCTATCCGGTGGATCTACTGGGCAGCATCTATCACCTGGCCGGCATCGACCCCAACGCCAAACTGCCACATCCCATGGGCGTCGAGGCCCACGTGCTGCCCGCGCCGTCGGATCGCGTGAAATCGGCGGGACTGTTGACGGAGATCATGTGAGATGACCCCAAGGCAATGGATTCTGGCGGCGGCTGTCGTGCTCGTGTCGTCGTCGATGGCGTGGGCCCAACCAAGACCGTATATCGGCTTCGTCTATCCGGCGGGCGGCGAGCGGGGCACAACCTTTCAGGTCCGCCTGGGCGGCCAGGGGCTCGACGGCGTCGACGGCGTGTCGGTCTCGGGCAAGGGCGTTACGGCCCGAGTGGTCGAGTACTTCCGGCGGATGAATCCCCAGGACATGCAGTTGCTCCGAGAGCAAGTCAACGAGTTGAAACGCGGACTACCGAAGAACGCGTTGGCCGCGCTCAAAGGCACGGCTTCCAACTCGGGGGCCGCCATGATGTCGTCCGAAAGCGAGATGATGGCGTCGCCCGCGACCGAAGGCAAGGGGGCCGCCGGCGGCGGCAACGAGGCCGCGGTCAAGTTGATCTCGCGGATCGAGCGGCGTATGGCGGAGTACGTGCAGAGGCCGGCATGCGTCTCGCTCTCGAGTATCGCCTTGGTCGAGGTGACGATTGCGTCAGACGCCGAGGCGGGCCAGCGCGAATTGACCGTGACCACCCGTCGCGGCGTCTCCAACCCGCTGGTCTTCTTCGTCGGCCAACTGCCCGAGGTCTCGCGCAAGCCGATGTACACGTCGCATTTCCAGGTGCTTGGCAAAGAGGAGTTGGCCCTCCGCAAGAGGCCCGACGACGAGATCGAGCAGCGCGTCGTCCTGCCGTGCACGCTGAACGGCCAGATCGCCTCCGGCGAGGTCAACCGGTATCGGTTTGAGGCCCGAAAAGGGCAGCGTCTGGTGATCTCGGTCCAGGCCCGGCAGTTGGTTCCCTACATCGCCGACGCCGTGCCGGGCTGGTTCCAGCCGGTCCTGTCGCTGTGCGACGCCAAGGGAAAGGAACTGGCGTACGACGACGATTACCGCTTCAAGCCCGACCCCGTCATCTTCTACGAAGTGCCCAAGGACGGCGAGTACCTGCTGAACATCACCGACGCCATTTTTCGCGGGCGCGAGGATTTCGTCTATCGCATCACCATGGG
>CAZFKF010000909.1:0-3119 GCA_964518805.1 uncultured Planctomycetaceae bacterium
GATTGGCCGGCCATGGAGGGCGCGGCACGGTTCGACCCAGACGAGGAACTTCATGCCCGCCGCGTGGGCCGCGTCGCTGACCGGCTTGAGCGTCCCGTTGTGCCAGTTGGGGTTGGCCCGCCAATCGCCGGCCATGATTCCCCAATCGCCTTCGAAGACCGTGCGCGACGGGACGACGCCCGTTCCGTACCAGCCGGCGTCGAACCAATAGACGTCCAGCGGAATCTTGTACTGCCTGATCTTCTCGATGATGTCGAGGTGCTCCTTCGACGGAATACCTCCCCAGACGACTCCGGAAATCGGCGGCTCGACCAATCGTCCCTCGATGCGCGGCGAGTAATGGTCGCGTACCAGCCTCCGGAACACGTTCTGGCCGTGCATCAGTTCGCCCTGCCAGTACAGGACGAGGTTCAACGTCGAGCGGACCGACTCGCCGGGATGGAGGATCGTGTCGAGGTTCTCGACTCCGGCCAGGATCGTCGATTTCCCGTCCCCCTGGTGGTCGAAATAGGCCCGCCAGGCCCCGCTCCAGCCGAGTCCGGTGATGAGCCCGTCGCCGCCCGTCTGGTAGTTGAACAGCGGAAGCCACTGGGCGCTGGAACGCTTGTCGGCCGGAATATTGTACGAGTGCGTCTGCGCCCATCGCGCGTTCGTGGGAGTGTCCATCGCAATCCGACGGCGCTTGTCCCACATCGAGTTGTGCATGATCTCACTCATGAACTGGAAATCGTCCTCGTGGCCGGGCGAGCCGACCGACCGGTGCAGGACCGGCATCGAGCCGTCGGGGGCATTCCAGCGGGTATCGACTCCCCAGAAGTCGTGAATCTTGGCCGAATCGGCCTTTCCGTCGTTTCGGACGCGGACGACCCACTGGAACGCGGGAAAGCCCTGGAATTCGGTCAATTTCATCTCGCAGGAAAGCGAGGTCCGGGCATCTTTCCAACTCAGAACGTGGGTGCGGGTCTTATCCTCCTGCCAGGAGCCCGAGGCAACCGTCGCCGTCTCGATTCGGACCCATTCGCGGCTGCTTCGCTCGCCGCATTTGAACGAAAAGGGAAGTTCGGCGGCGTAGCGGCCCGCGTTGGCATCCCCCTGGTTCAACAGGAATCGGATCCACTGCGCGGCGAACGCCATCTCGCCCGCGGTGGGCTTCGACGCATAGGGTTCGATTCGCATCTCGCCGCCGTGGGCGAATGTCGAGAGCAACGCCATCGTTGCCAGAAACCGAACGGACGATCGCCGGCACTTCATAGTTCTTTCTTTCGTGGATGAGGGATACTGCTCGCAACGTTCAACCGAAGGCCTTGCGCAACATGGCGACGCTCTTGGGAACAGCGGTCTCCGGATCCTCCTTGCCCTCCATCTCAAGGCCCACGTAGCCACGGTAGCCCGCTTCGGCGAGGATGCGACGGATCCGCGCGTAGTCCAGATCAAGCGTGTACCACTCGCCGCCGCCGGGATAGGTTTTGGCCTGCACGTAAACCGTGCGGGGCGCAATCGCCGCGAGCTTCTCGTAGGGGGCTTCGAGGAAGTTACCCGTATCCATGAGTGCGCCGAGCCACGGCGACGAAATGCTCTTGAGGATGCGCAGCAACCCCTCCGGCGTCCGAGCCAGACCCCAGTGGTTCTCCAGAGCCAGCACGACGCCGCAATGCTCGGCCTTTGCAAGACACCTCTCGATGCCGTCGATGCACCAGCGGAACCCGTCTTCCTCCGTATAACCGGGCAGCACTGGCTCCACGCCGCGGTGGGCCATCAAGTCGTCGAAGTCTTTCGATGTGCCCCAGCGGCCGGTGTTGATGCGGATGCACGGGCAACCGAGTTCGTAGGCGATTTCGATGCACTTCTTGGTATGTTCGACGTTCTCGGTCACTACCTCGCGCCGAGGACTGACGAACGTCTGGTGCGTGGACAGACAGCATATGCCCAAGCCATGCAGAAAAGCATGACGCTTGAGCTTCCGCAGATAGGCCCGGCCCGCGGCATCCAGCGGGGCCTTTTCCTCAATGGCCATCTGGCGGTGGAGGATGTCCACGGCCTCAGCCCCCAACGCGGCGGCCTTGTCCATCACCGTCTCGATCGGAGTCTTCGTCGTCCGGAAATGCCAGTAGGAATAGGTCGCGATAGCCAACTTAAGCCTGACGTCGGGCCCGCCCACAGCAACGGAAGGAGCGGCAGCGGCAGCCGTCGCGGGACCGGTCAGTGCAGCCGCTGCGCCAGCGAGGAAGAGACGTCTCGACAGGTGTTGCTTCATCGGAGGAGGAGAAGGTTCGCCGTTGAGAATCGTTCGATCGCCTCCTGATTCTCCGCGCGCGGGGGTTATCCTGTCAAGAAGCCTTCTCGGACCTGCGACCACCAAGCATTCACGCCGAAGAAGCCCGCCAAGGCGGCTTCTTCGTCTTCTTGACGTCGCCTTCTCAACGTCTTACCCCCCCAAGCAGGCCGGTTCAACGATCGAGATACCTCAACGGAAGAACCTATACTTGCGATATGTTCGCAACTCTTGAAGCGCGTTGGAACTATTTCGCGTTCAGCCTCGTCTGTGAGTACGGGCAAGGCCCCTGACGTTTCCCCCCTTCCGCCCTAGACAATCGAGGAGCATCCCGATGCGACGTGCGTGGCCAGTCTTGGTGTTAGCCTTGGGCCTCTGCATCACACTCAGCGATATTGCCCAGGCTCGGATCAAGTTGATTACCCTTCCCGTGCGCGAACGGGTGGAAATCCAGTTGGATCATCCCAACGCCACCCTCGTCGAAGAGGAACGGATCGTCCCGCTGGTCAAGGGGGCCAACCAGGTCGACTTCTCTTGGGCCAACACACAGATCGACCCGAATTCCATCGTCTTCCGCGTGCTTTCGCGCGTTGAGCCAGCCGGCGAGAAGTCAAAGGCCGAGACCAAACCCGAGGCCAAGCCGCTTGACGCAAAGGTGCTCTCGGTCAGCTACCCGCCCAACGAGGCGGCTCTGGTCTGGCAGGTCGCCTCCAGCGATTCGGGTTCCGCGCGGGTGCGGATCAGCTATCTCCTGGGCAATCTGACCAAGAGTTTCAACTACCGGGCGGTGGCGTCGAACGATGAAAAGACGCTGACGCTTTGCGAGTACATCCGCATTCAGAACCTC
>CAZFKF010000910.1:0-3117 GCA_964518805.1 uncultured Planctomycetaceae bacterium
TGGCGGATGGTTTCCGTGGTCGTCAGCAATTCGAAGATCCCCAATCGGCCCTTGTATCCAACGTCGCGACACGCGCGACAGCCCGTCGAGCGGTAGATCACCGCCCCTTCCTTCAACTGGTCGATCGGGAAATCATCGGGCAGTTCCTCGCGCTTGGGCCGGTACGGTTCTTTGCAGGCGGGGCACAGGGTGCGCACCAAGCGCTGGGCCATCACGCCTTCCACCGTGCTGGACACGAGGAACGGCTCGACGCCCATGTCGCCCAGCCGCGTGTAGGCCCCGGCCGCGTCGTTGGTGTGCAGCGTGCTGAACACCAGGTGGCCGGTCAGCGAGGCCTGGATCGCGTTTTCGGCGGTCTCCAGATCGCGGATTTCGCCGACGAGGATGATGTCCGGGTCGTGACGCAGGATGCTCCGCAGCGAGTTGCCGAACGTCAGGCCGATCTTGGTGTGAACTTGAATCTGGTTGATGCCTTCGAGCTGGTATTCCACCGGGTCTTCGGTGGTGATGATCTTCAGTTCCGGGCTGCGAATCTCCAACAGGGCGCTATACAACGTCGTGGATTTTCCGGAGCCGGTGGGGCCGGTCACGAGAATGATGCCGTGCGGCAGGTTGATGAGCTGCTGGAACTTGGCGTACAGGTCGGCCTCCATGCCCAGCTTGGCCAAGGTGTACTCCATGCCGCCCTTGTCCAAGAGCCGCATCACGATCCCCTCGCCGTGGATCATGGGGATCACGGACACACGCACGTCGACCTCGCGGCCCGCCACCTTCAACTGAATGCGCCCGTCCTGCGGCAGCCGACGCTCGGCGATGTTGAGCCGGGCCATGATCTTCAGGCGGCTGATGATCGCGGCCTGAAAACGGCTGATTTCCGGCGGCACGGGCTGGGCGTGCAGCACGCCGTCGATGCGATAACGGATCCGCAGCCCGGAGGACTCGGATTCCACGTGGACGTCGCTGGCCTTCAGTTCGATCGCTTCGCGGAGGATCTCATTGACCAGCTTGATGACCGACGGCTCCTGGGCCATCTCCGATAGCTCGGAGCCATCGTTTTCGATCTGTTCGAGCAACTGCACCTGGTCGTCGGACGTCTGCGCGATCAGTCCGTCGATCGTCTCGCTGCCGACGCCGAGGTGCGTCTTGATGAGCCGGGCGATTTCCGTGCGGCTGGCCAAGACGGGAATCACCGTCTTGCCGGTCGCAGCGCCGAGTTCGTCCAGCGGATAGAGATTGAACGGATCGCTGGTGGCCACCACCAGGGTGCCGTTGTGCTGCCGGATCGGGAAAAGCCCTTCGCGATGGATGAAGCGGGGAGGGAAGTTGTGCAGTAGGGCGACGTCGATCGGGGTCTCGGCTAGGTCGACAAACTCCAGCCCTACTTCTTCCCCAAGAGCACGCAATGCCGATTCTTCGGTCACCAAACCGAGATTCACAGCCGCCTGATCCAAGCGAACACCCTCCGTCTGCGCAGCCCGGACCAACTCCAACTGCCGTTGATCCAGCAACCCCTTCTTCAGCAGGATTTCACTAACCTCCATGGCCTCTCTCCTGGAGTCTGCGCGCCGCTTTCTCCACGATACGAATTGGAGAGGGTCGTCGTCTAGTATTTTCCCTCACCGGGCGGGTGTAATCGCGCCATACCCCCGGTAGTAGCAACAAGTTCGGCACAGTCAAACCCCACCCAGATTAGCACTCTCCAGATAGGGTTCCGTTCCACAATACACGACTCTTTCGATAACAAGCTTCCAGACGGCTCGGTTTCGAGCCACCGGAGGTCCGTCCCAGAGTCAGTAACGGCCGCGGCGCGGCCATGCCTACCGCTCAGCGTTCGTCGCAACGCAGATCGCTCGCCAAGGTGGGATCGCGATCGCCCCGAGCGACCCGCATGCTTGCGCACCACGGCACCCGGCCACTGCTCGCAACGTTATTCGCCGCAAGCCGGTATGATCTTGGCAAGCGATTCCGCGTTTCGGTTGCGGCTCTGGCAGTCTACTCGATGCGACTCCTCAGAACCGGCCGCCGCCACTTTTCGGGTGGCGGACCTGAGGTGCGCGCAACCCAAGCCTACGCCCCACGGGACGGTCTCTCCCCAGTTAAACCCCGAAAACAGGCAATGGTTTCGCCGAGTGTTCTCGTTCCAACGGCTTTCGCCACAATTGGCTTGCTGCGTCTTCTTGTTCAGATGTCTGGGTGGTAACATAGGACTATGGGATTTCCCGCATTTCGGCGGTAGTCGAGGGGGCTGCGATGTCTCCACTCAGATCACTCTTGACGGTCGTGGCCCTCCTGGCTGCGATCGCTGTTCCGGCGGCCGCGCAGTTTCCCGGTCCGGGTTTCGGTGGGCCAGGAATGCCGCCAGGCGGCCCGGGCATGTTTCCCGGCGGACCCGGTATGTTTCCCGGCGGTCCAGGCATGTTTCCTGGCGGGCCGGGACAAGGATTCGGCGGACGTGGTTCTCGCGGCATGGGAGATTGGGGAGGCATGCCCGGGGGTTGGGGGCGTGGGGGCTTCGCAGATCGAAACGGCCAGACCCAGCGAATCGAAGCAGCGCTTCGTCAACTGGATACGAATCGCGACGGCAAGATTTCGCCCAACGAGATCAGCCTCACGCAACGAACCGCCTACGAGGCATTGGCTCGGAAGGCCGGCCTGAACCCCTCCGAGTCGATTTCGATCGAGGCCCTGCGCGACAAGCTTGCGCCCCGCAATTCGCGACGGCGCGGAGGGATGCCCGGGGCAGATGATTCGGCAGAATCCGAGACCTCGGAAGGGTCGTCGAGCAAGGGGGGCGAAGCCTCTAAGTCGGCCGCGAGCCTGATTCCTGGGTTCGGCACTTCCGCCCAAGGGGCGACCGTGCCAGGGTTCGGTGTCCCGTCCTGGGACAAGAGCGCGACAAGTCCCAGTTCAATCTCAAGTTCCACTGCGAGCCCGTCTGCTCCCACAGTCGCCGCGGCGAGTCCGGCCTCGACCCCATCGAGTTCGTCCAGTTCCGGGGCGTCCGGTTCACGATCTTCACCAGCCCCTGCCGCATCTTCAGAGAGTCCGCAGGTCGACGCTCGGATTCGGAAATATGCCGAGAGTCTCCTGCGCCAGTACGACAAGAACAAGAACGGC
>CAZFKF010000911.1:0-3114 GCA_964518805.1 uncultured Planctomycetaceae bacterium
CACTCAGGACTGGTTCTGGTCTGTCAGATCGCTCTGCAATGAGGCGAGTGCGGGTGGACCACGCGGGATCTTGCGTCGACCGTCGACAGCGTCCCTCACGCGGTCGACGAGGATGGCGGGAAGAACGCTCCGCTCTCGGGATCCGCGGATCTGACCCAAAGACCTTCGCGCAGGGGCTGCGGCAAGCCTACTGAGGCCTGTCTGAGGCGAGGACGTGCGGCAGCACGCGGGGGCCCGAACGCCGCGATCGAGCCTTCGGCGCACCCCAGTCCTTGGTGAGCGTTTCGAAGACCTCTGGAGTCTCGTAGCGAATGACATTGCCGCCCTCGGGCATCGGGCCGATCAGTCCGCGAAAGACCGGCAGTCCGCGCAGGCCCAAATCGGTGCTGCAATCGTCCACGCCGATCTGGTGGTGGCGCTTGAGAAGATCTTCCTGGGAATCGTAGTCGCGAATGCGAATCTGGCCATCGGCGCCACGCGTCACGACCCGGAATGTGCTCTTCTTCATGGGACACCTCTGGCGTCAATGCTACTCAAGTACCCAGGGAACGGCTAACGGTGTATCGGCGCACACCGCCGCGGGTTGCGAGACGAACTGCCCGCGCCAGCACATCGATTTCAGGTGCAAGAATCGGCACCCTGCAACTTTCAGCTAATCTCGCTACGAGCGTCAGGCGAAACTTGAAGATGTGACGGTGGAACCAGTTGCATGGATCGTCCCAAAGGCCACATTCGCGCCGTCGCGCATAAGCCATACGATCGGACTGCGCGACATACTCGGCATGACCAGCCCGCGGGCCATCGGCGACGCCGTCAACGCCGCGCGGGCAACGTGCCCGACGCCGGGTCGTCGAGGGAAGCCGCTCCTGGGCCGGCCACCCGACGCATGCTTGTAAGCTGGGATCAGGAAGCCGAGAATGACTGGCCCTGGTTTGTTTACAATCCGCCTTCATCGCCTTGAAACCCTCGCGGGTTCTCGTGGTCCGACGCTGCTATTCTGACAAGTCCTGCACGGTGGAAGAAGAGGACCTCGGGAGGCTGCGGAGCTCGTCCAATCGGGTGCGTCGGACCGCGAGGATGGGCCCTTAGACTGCAGACTCCTCCAACATGCCGTTCGAAGGAACTCGACTCATGGGAATGCGTTTGGCAGCGGCAGGACTGGTGGTTTTCGGTATGGTGGGTCTCGGTTCGCGCGTCGTGGGCCAAGGGACGGCCGGCGAAATACAGGCCGACCGTTCGCAAGAGATCGAATGCCGTTGGCTGGCCGACCGCGCAGCCGTTGCCGTGAACGTCGGCGGCCAGTGCCGCGTGTCGATCGAGGGCATGGGCCCTCTCCATCGCAGGTCCGCCGGGCGTCCCGCCGAAAAGCCAAACGTCGTTCGATCCGTCACGCGGGGCCCGAGCACCGAGACGGTCTACCGCGATCCTGATCGGACCGAGTGGACGGTCGTTGCGGAGCAGTCGGCAGACGGCGAGTTCGCGATCACGATCTCGTCCAGCGATCCGCGATGCGAGGCGGTGTCGCCCGGCGAGGTCACGGGTGCCGGCGCATGGATCGGCCTCGACTTGAGCCAATACGCCATCGCACACGGCCAACCGCACTGGCCCAAGACCTATTACCTGCCGGAAGCGGGCCTGTTCCTGTGCGCCTGGTGGGACCTGGAAATGTCTCGGGCCAGCCGGGCCGACTGGCCCGAGGCCCAGTGCGAAGCCCGGCGGGGCAAGGGCCCGTTTACCCCGGCAGCGACGATGCGTTACATCGCCGGTCCCGACGGCCTTCATGCCGCGATGCGCGAGAAGCTCCACCTCCGCGTTTCCCGGCGGCTGTGGGACGCCGCGCTTCCCAGCTTGTGCAGGCCGAGCGAGTACGGCAAGGAAATGGCTGGACTCGTCTACCTCGATGACTGGAGCGGTCAGTCCGCCGCCGAGATGAAACACATGCTGGCGGTTTTCAAACGCCTGGCATGGCCGCACGCGGGCTTCCTGACCATCGTGCAGGCGTGGCAGGCCGGCGGATTCGATTCGCTGCTTCCCGACAGCATCCGCATGCCCGACTACCCGCCCAGTCCGGCGGTGGGCAGGGTGGATGAGTTGCGCGCGGTGGCGGAGGCGGGCAAGGTGATCGGCCGTTTCGGATTCCGCACGAACTACATGGTGCTGAGCCAACGATCGCCGAGTTTTCTCCAACGGCGCGTCGATTTCGCGTTGGGACCCGACGGCAAACCGAACTGGTACACCCAGCCATCGCGATGGTCCGCGCTGGCCGGTTCGCAAGAGGCGGAGCTGGCCCGCCTGTTTGCGCCCAACGCCGGCTTCACCGATCAGCTCGGCTCGGGCGGCCACGCTTCCAGCTATCTCGATTTCGGCCGCGCGGGCGGTGGCGACGGCGTCGCGGCCACCGCTTTGGCCCGTCAGCGCCAACTGGCCCGCCTGATCAAGGACGCGCACCGCGGCCCGCTGGGCACCGAGACGCTCAACCAGCAGGACCTGATGGGCTACTACTGCGATTTCGGCGACTACGGCGTCATGGGCGGGCACGACCGCCTCTTCACGCCCGAATACAAGCTGCGCCGGCTCCAGACGACGACCGTCAACTATGGTTGCGGCCTCTACTACCGCTTCTTCGAGCTACCGCCGTTTCCGCGCTTTCACCGCAATCAGCTCGACCTGTGGGCCGATCCGGCGATGATGGACGACTATCGATGCTGCGAGATCCTGCTGGGCAACGGCGCGTACATCTTCTGGCCGGCGCCGTGGCCGTATGCGCTGACCGAAGCGATCCTCGTCGGACGCCTGCAAAGGCGTTATGCGCTCGTTCCCGTCGTCTCGGTCGAATACGAAGCGGACGGCGTCTGGAAGAGCCTCGAAGATCTCGTCAAGGCGGGCTTCGCCCCCGAGATACGCCGCTGGAATCAGAAGCAGGAGGTGTTCGGGGGGGTTCGCGTGGTCTACTCCAACGGGCTGACCGTGGTCGTCAACCGGCTTCCTGCCGAGAGGCCGGTTTCGCTACCTGCGGCGCGAATAGTGCTGTCGCAATACGGATCAGGGTCTTTCGAGCCGGGCGAGGCAATTTGGGGCTATTCTGCCTAATGCCCCAGATCTCGCAAACGTGAC
>CAZFKF010000912.1:0-3109 GCA_964518805.1 uncultured Planctomycetaceae bacterium
CAAGATCCGCAGGGTGTGGAACACGACGTTTCCCAAGTCCTCGCTGCCCGGTCGAATCGCCAACTTGCTGAGCTATCTAATCACGGCACTCTTGGCGATGATTGCCATACCCCGACAAGATGTCATCGTCGTCGAAAGTGATCCGCCGCTGTTGTGTTTGCTGGGCGCGGTTCTCAGGCGATCGCACCGGTGTAAGCTCGTTGTCTATTTGCAGGACATTCATCCTGATATTGGCATCGCGTTGGGCAAGATCCCCAATTGCTGGGCGACCAGGCGTTTGCGGCAGTTGTTGTTCGGTGTCTATCGCCGTGCGGACCGAGTCGTGGTTCTGAGCCGTGACATGCGTGACGTCCTGGTCGACTCGGGGGTCGCGCCCGAACGTGTGGACTGCATCCCGAATTGGATCGATACACGGACCGTGTGCCCGCGACGACAGTCAAACGCCTTTCGCGAACGACATGGCCTAAACGGTCATTTCGTTGTTATGTACTCAGGGAACCTAGGACTGTGTCAACGATTGGAGGACATCCTTGAAGCGGCGAACCGACTGCGCGACGATCCCAGGATTCTCTTTTCGTTCGTCGGAGACGGCGTCTCCAAGCGTGGCCTCGAGGACGAGGCGCGACGCATGAATCTCAGCAACATCCGATTCTTCCCCTATCAACCCAAAGAAGGTTTGGCCGAAAGCCTGAGCGCCGCCGATCTTCACCTCCTGCCGCTGGATCCTCGGGTCGCGTCGTATCTTATGCCGAGCAAACTCTACGGCATCCTGGCGTCGGGAAGTCCGTTGGTGGCCGTGGCTCCGGCAAGTAGCGAATTGGCCGAGATCATCCAGAAGAATCGTGTGGGACGTCTTGTGCCTCCGCAGCGGCCCGTACTACTGGCGGAGACCATCCGGCAACTCGCCACCTCCGGGGAGGCGCTCCGCGAGATGGGCCTGGCAGCCCGGCGTCTTGCAGAAGATCATTACGACCGCAGACGACTCACAGGTCGTTTCGCCGTGATGCTCCATGATCTGCTGGATCCCGAATCGCGCTTGTTGCCCAAGTGTGGGGTGGACGCGGGACACGAAGTGACATTTGAGGAAGATCGCCGCGAATCTTGCGAGAAGTGCGGCTTCGTCCGCCAATCGGTTTCATGATGCAGATCTTGGTTAACGGATTATCGGTAAGGAATCTAAGCGGCGAACACGTGCTGGTGGGTCATCTTTCCCAATTGGCGAGCTGGGCTTGCGACAAACACACGTTTCTGCTTCTCCATGATCGCGCTCAGGAAAGCTGGGTTCAGGGACTCGGGCCGAACGTGCGGCCGGTCTGTATTCCGCAGAACTTAACCCATTGGGCTCACCGATTCGCGTGGGAGGTGCTCGTACTCCCCCGGCGTCTGAAGCAGTGGGGCGTGGATGTAGTGTTCACACCCTCGGGGACGATTCTTCCGCGATGCGACCTCCCGCAAGTCTCGTTGGCCCAAAACCCCTGGTGCATGGTTCCCGAGGTCCAGCGGACTCGCGGGGAAAGGCGGAAGGCCGCCGTCCAGCGGTACGCCTATCGCCATGCCCGGCGCCATGCTCGGCTCATGTGCTACAACTCCCGGTACATGCAGAGACTGTATCGCGAGAATGCGGGAGGCGATCCCGAGCCGACCGGCGAGGTCGTCTATCAGGCCATCGACGAGACAACGCATCGGCAGGCATCTGCCTCGACGGTTTCGAATCGCAAACAACCAGGGCTGATCGTTTCAGTCTCCGCGATGGCACCGTGGAAAGGAAGCGATGTGCTGGTCGAAGCCCTCGCGATTCTTCACCGTCAGGGATGCCGAGCTAGGCTCCGCCTCGTCGGCCCTTGGCCGGATAGGCAGTACGAGGCGATGGTCCGCCACAAAATCTCCGTTCTGGGGCTCGAAGAGAGCGTGACGATCACCGGCAAAGTCAGCAAGGAAGAACTTCACCGACACTACGCTGAGGCTTCCGTCTATTGCTTGATGAGCCGATGTGAATCCTTCGGCATCCCGGCCATCGAGGCCCAGGCGTTTGGGACCCCCGTCGTCGGGTCTTCCGTCTGCGCAATGCCCGAGATTTGTGGCGAAGGGGGCCTTTTCGGCCCGCCCCGCGATCCCATCCGCACCGCGGGACTTCTCGGTCATCTGCTCGACGACAAAGAAGCGTGGCGCACCCGTTCCGAACTCGCCCGAATCAATGCCGCCCGCTATCGCTGGGAAACGTGTTCCCTGCCGTTGTTGAAAATGTTCTCCTTGTCGTCGTGAACTGGATCCGTCGCCACCCCAATCAGATCGTGGTATGCGAGTCTACCAGAGCCTGGGATCGCATTTGGATCGTGGTACGCGCGTTTTCAAAAGCCCTGGATCGCATTCGGAATGCCCTCCATCGCGTCACGTCGAGCGGCCGGTTCATCCCTACCGTAGACGGACTGAGATTCGTCGCGATCCTCGCGGTGGTCATGTATCACTTGAACGATTATGCGGTCGCCAAGGCGATCCCTTCAGTGGCCGCCGAAGCCAAGGCGAGTCAACTCCACAGGATACTCGCGTGCGGCGGCTGTGGTGTGTCGTTGTTCTTCGTGATCAGTGGTTTCATTCTCGGATGCCCGTTCGCCGAGCATTATCTAAGGGGCGCATCCAAACCGAGCCTGAGCCGATATTACCAAAGGCGAATCCTTCGCATCGAACCGCCGTATGTTATCAACATGCTGGTCGCCTTCGTGCTGCTGATCGTCGTGCTCCACGCCGACGCATTCGCACTGATACCTCACTTGGTGGCAAGTCTGCTCTATATGCACAACTTCGTCTACCGGGAGATGAGCGCGATCAATTGCGTGGCCTGGTCCTTGGAGGTCGAGGTCCAGTTCTATGTCCTGGCGCCTTTTCTCGCTACGTTGTTCGCGATCCGTGGCGTGCTGGCGCGTCGTGCAGTGCTAGTGGGCATCGTATTGCTGTGGGCGGGAATGAAACTTGCATCAGGTTCGCATCGGATTCAGCCTTTGGGGACATCGATCCTTGACTACCTCGACTTCTTCCTCTGCGGATTCCTGCTGGCCGACGTATATGTCGCGAGTTGGAACGGAAAACCAACTCTGAGCATATGGTGGGACAT
>CAZFKF010000913.1:0-3108 GCA_964518805.1 uncultured Planctomycetaceae bacterium
GGAGGGGCTGTAGACCCAGCGATGAATCGCTGGGCTCCTGTCAAACGTCCCTCCGGGACGATCGGCGCGTGAGCCAGCGTTGTTTGCAGCAGAATCGGCGCGTGACGTCGTCGATGACCGATCTTGCGTGTCACAGTCCACCAGGGTTCCAACCCTCGCGGCACGGACACCGCAGCCAGCGGTTCAGCTCGGGGAGGTTCGTGCATTGCCTGGCGGCGGGGTCCCAGTGCACCGGACGGCCGACGCCGGCCTTGATCGCCAGGTGCCCCACCAGGAGGAATTCCGTGATCGCCGCCGCGTACTGGAAGTCGGCGCAGGTGGGCTGGCCCGACTTGCAGCACCGAAGGAAGTGGTCGAAATGCGAGCCTTTGACGCGCGGTATCCGCTGGGGCGGAACGGGGAAGGCCCGGTGGGCCTCCTCGGGCAAGATTCGCGGACTCTCGCCATACGACGCCGTGTGCATCACGCCCTTGGTGCCGATGTAGAAGGTTCCGCCGTTCCAGCCCTCGCGAAAGGTGCGACGGTACTTCTTCTCGAATTCGTCGAGCAGGGGCGGCGCCTGGCCGCCGTCGTACCAATGCACTTTGGCCGGGGGCTTGCCGGCGCCGACGGGGACCGTCCAGCAGATGTGATTGCCTTGCGGATACTGTTCGTCGCTGCCGCCCACGGCCTTGATGCACTCGACGCTCGCCGGGGGGCTCATTTTCAGGGCCCAGAACGCGCCGTCAAGGTTGTGACATCCCCAGTCCCCCAGCCCGCCTGTGCCGAAATCCCACCAGTATCTCCAATAAAGCGGGTGAAGGCCGTCGTGATAGTCGCGATAGGGCGCGGGTCCCAGCCATTCGTCCCAGTGCAGGCCGGCGGGAACCGGTTTCGACGGAGGCCGGCCGCCGGCGCCGCCGTTGACGAAGCCGATCCAACTGTGCGTCTCGACGATGTCGCCGATCGCCCCCGCCCAGACATATTCACAAAGCCGCCGATAGCCTTCGCCGCAGTGGCCCTGGTTGCCCATCAGGGTGACGACGTTGTGTTTCTTCGCCGCGGCGGCCAGCGTCCGGGCCTGGTGAACGTCGTGGCACAGCGGTTTCTCGCAGAACACGTGTTTGCCGAGCTGGATGGCGATCATCGACGCCGGCGCATGGTGATGGTCGGGCGCGGCGACAAATACAGCGTCGATCTGCTTGTGCACGGCGTCGAACATGCGGCGGTAGTCGACAAACGTGCTCGGCTTGACGCCGCGCTCGCCGGCGCACTTAACCGCGGCGGCGACCCGTCCGTCGTCCACGTCCACAAGGGCGACGAGTTTTTCGCCCAGGGCCGCCTGAAGGCTCGCCTCGCCGCGACCGCCAGAACCGATGACCGCCGTGCAGAGCGTCGAATTCGGCGAGGGGCCGGCCAACAACGCCGGACATCCCAGGGCCGAGGCTGCGCCGCCGGCCGCGGCGCGTTTCAGGATCGCTCGACGGTTCCAACGCGCGCCCATGGCCGTCACTTCCGCGGGGACGCGAATCGGTAGGTCCCCGACTGCACGGCGAAGACCGCTTCGCCATTTTGCACGCGTAGCAGTCTTACGCCTTCCGCATCCGCGGCCGGCTTGCCCGATTCCGTCACCGACGCCGCATCCGCGGCCGGCACGAAGACCGTCGCCGTGACATTGGCGGGGATCGTCACGTCGAGCGCGAAGTGTCCGTCCTTGATCGACCACGCGCTGGCGATGCGGCCGCGGATCGACTCGTAGCTCGCGCCGGCCGAAGTCAATCCGCCGCCTGTGCGCGGATGGACGATGACGTGCCGGAAAGCCGGCTGCTTGGGATCGAGGCCGATGCCGGCGACGGTGTCGAACAGCCACTCGCCGCACGAGCCCAGCGAGTAGTGGTTGAACGAGTTCATGCCAGGATCTTGGAAGCCTCGCTGAGGGGTCCAGCCGTCCCAGCGTTCCCAGATCGTCGTGGCCCCGTGCTTGACCGAGAACAGCCATGACGGGAACGTGTCCTGCATGAGCAGGCGATAGGCCGTGTCGATCTTGCCCGCGCCGGTCAGCACGGGAAGCAGGTAGCTCACGCCGACAAAACCCGTCGAAAGATGCCAGCCCTTGGCCTTGATGTCGTCCTCGAGATACTGCGCGGCCTTGGCCCGGAGTTCCTCGGGCAGCAAGTCGAACTTCAAGGCCATGGCGTAGCAGCACTGGGTGTTGCCGTGGATGCGGCCGTCCGGGGCCACGTAGCGCTGGTTGAATGCCTTCTTGATGTCGCGGAAGAGTTGCTCGTATTTCTCCGCCTGATCGTTCTTGCCGATCGCCCGATAGGATTTGGCCACGAGGCTCGTCGAATACGCGAAATAGGCCGTGCCGATCAGGTCCTTCGGCGTGTCGGCGCCGATCGGCAGCCAATCGCCGTAGTCGTTTCCTCGGTCCTTGTCGCGGATGAGGTTGGTGCTGTGCGCGCGGCACCACTCGACCCAGCGGGTCATGGCGGGCAGGTGTCGCTCGAGGACTTGCCGGTCGCCGTAGATTTGATAAATGGTCCAAGGGCAGATCACGCCCGCATCGGCCCAGGCCGGCACGCTGCCGCAGCCCATCGTGTTCGGGTTTACGTCGCTGAACGCGCCGTCGGGCGACTGGCCGTCGTCGACATCGACGAGCCATTTGGTGAAGAACGCCGCCACGTCGGCGTTCATCGCGGCCGTGCGGATGAACACCTGCGCGTCGCCCATCCACCCCAGGCGCTCGTCGCGCTGCGGGCAGTCGGTCGGCACGCTCAGGTAGTTGCCGCGCTGCCCCCACCAGATGTTCGATTGAAGCTGGTTGATGCGCGGGTCGGAGGAGGTGAAATGGCCGGTCTGCGGCGTGTCGGAGTTGATCACGATGCCGGTCACCACGTCGTCGCCCGGCTTGGCGGGCAGCCCGGTCAGCTCGACGTAGCGGAACCCATGGAAGGTGAAGGTCGGCTGCCACACCTCGCCCCCACCCTTGCAGACGTAGGTGTCGACCGACGGGGCGCCGCGAAGGTTCGTGGTGTAGATCGTGCCGTCGGCGTTGAGCATTTCGGCATGGCGCAGGGTGAGCTTCGTGCCGACCGGGGCCGAGACCTTCAGCCGCACCACGCCGAC
>CAZFKF010000914.1:0-3107 GCA_964518805.1 uncultured Planctomycetaceae bacterium
ATATCGCCACCTCCCTCGACAGCATGGTGATGGCGGTCAGCACCATCAACGACAGCGTTGCCCCAGAGGTCAGCCAAGTGCAAGACCCGGCCCCGACCATGATCGCCGTGCTTGCAGCCACCATCGCGAGACAGACCAGAAACACCCACTGGCTGGCTTTTGCGCTGGGACACGCCTCGCCCAGGCGGGTTGCAAACGCGCTGATCACGCCTAGCAGTTGCACGACGCCAAGGCAACAGAGAATGGCGGGATGCTCCAATCCGTGGGTTGGCATGGAAGACCCTCAATCCTTTGGGGGTGGTACGCTGGGACTCGCATCGCGGGGCACACGGCTCGCCGCGTTGCGATGCGGCCGTACCGCGAATCCTGTGCCAACTTGTGACGAAACCCCGGCGGGATTGAGTTGAGACGCCGTAAGCCACTTTGCAGTCGGAGGTTGTGTTACTTCTGCAAACGCAGTGAATCACCCGCCTAAACTCCCGGAGAGCCAGACGGTCTGACCGGTGTGTAAAATCTACACTCTCAGGTGCCTTGAGCATCTCGCCGAGGCACCTGATCGCTGGCGTCGCCGCACGCGGCTCGTCATTGCGCCAGTCTCTTGAGTTCGGAACCGAGTTCCGAGGCGCTGATGTTGCGGTTCACGACTTTGCCGTCCCGGTCGACCAGAATCATGGTCGGGAGTGTGAGGATTCCCATTTCTACCGCGGGTCGCGAATCCAATCCGCCCTCCTCGTAGATCTGCGGCCAGGGCAGCTTATTCTCGGTCAGGAAGCTAGACACTGCCTGGGCGTTGCTGTCGAGGTTCACTCCAATCACACTGAATCCCGAGTTGCCGGATTTCTCCAAGAGGTCTCGAATCACAACCATGTCGGCCTTGCATGGCTCGCACCAGGTGGCCCAATACTGAATCAAGACAGCTTTGCCGCGGTGCTTGGCCAGTTCGACGATCTCGCCGCTGGGCGATTTGCCCTGCAGGTCAATGACTTTTCCTACGGACTCCAACCGAGTCTTGGCCCCAGCAGCCTTTTTTGCCACCGCCAATTCGGGGAAGTCGCTGACGATCTTCCCGTACCACTTCTTCGCGTCATCTTCCTGTCCTGCAAACTCCTGAGCGACTGCCAGTTGGAGCATGGCCTCCGCCGCGTCCGGGCTCTTCGGATAATCCTTCACATACTGTTCGAGCTTCTTGAGCCACTCGGACTGCACTTTTGCGAAGTCGGCCCCCTTGGCCTGGACCGCCAGGCCATATTCGGCCGATAGCTGCCGAAATCGCACGTAGCCTGCGAGGGCTGCGTCTTCCTCCCCGTTGGCGAGGCGCTGTGTCAGCGTCTCCAGCCGCTTGACGCCTTCTGGGTATCCGCCGGATTGGACCGCTGCGCTGACCGTGTCGGCCAGTTGCCGGAGCCACGCCGAACGATCCTCGGGTTTGCCCGATTCCGCGGCAAGCCGCTCAAGCAAATCCGCCCGCTTGGAGTTGAGAGACGCCTGGTCCTCGGCGCTCGTCGCCCGGTTGACCGCGTGGTCGAGCTTTTCCAGTTCGCTCAACATGGCCTGGGTTTTTTCGCTCGGCGCTCCCGCTCCGGCAACCTGAGTGCGGCCCGGTGTGGGGGTGCGGAAGAAGAATCCCATGGCGGACATGTCGGTCTGGGATTCTGTGCCGGGCTGAGGAGCGTCGATGACTCGCCACGCGCCGCCAATGCGCACGAGCGTGCCGATCAGCAACTGCTTGTGGTCGCTGCCAGACTGTACGATCGCTGCAACTCCCTCGTACACCTCCAGATCTTTCGTGGAGCCCTCGGTACCGGCCGGAACTATGCCCGGCCGGCTGCCACTGAACTGCAACCATTTGGTCTCCGCGGTCACGCCCTTCGGCTGGCCTATCAGAGTCTTGAACTTCGCCCCAGCAGCACTAACTCTTGTTGCCAATTCGGTGGCCTTAGCCTCACCCAAGCCAAGGGATTGCAACTCCTCTTGGGTCAGCAAGACTCGGGCGAAGCGGTCGGAGTCCTTCTTCGCCAGCGCAGCGACGACCTCCTGCGTAACCTCTTCGGGAGAGATCATCTTCCAGGTGTCGATCGTGCCGTCCTGCTCCCGGTCCACACCCCACCGGATTCCGGCGGTGCTGTACCAACGACATTGATCCACCTTGCCGTCAAAATCGCTGTCGATATCGCGATAGACCTCCAGGCCGTCTTTGAAGTAACACCATTGGTCGACCTTGCCGTCGCCGTTGCTATCGAGGAAGCGGCGGAGCGTGGCCCCACGTCCGTCCTCAACGACCCAGCCCACCGCTCCGGAAGCCTTATGTGGCAAGACCTTACATAGTTTCGCATCGTCTGCGGCAGGCATTGAGAAGTCGATATCCCGTTGTGTGGGAACGAGTTTCAACGCGTCGGAAACGGGCGGGGCGGACGACTTCTCGGCGCGGGACTGAGCCGTTGCGACCGGCTCCCGAGTCGGCTTCGGCGGCGCCTCAGCAGATCGCAGCGAATTGCCGCCGGATGCGCCAGCGCCCGATGGTCGGTTGGTGGGGCTGTTCGCACGGCCAGGCGGCGGAGAAGGGTACCTGCCCTGCATCTGCGGATCCCCGGATCGCACGTTTCCTGACGCTGTTCGCGCAGCGGGCCCCGGATTTCGGTTCGACGGGGTTGCCGCGCGGTAGGGTGACGGATTCTGGGCATAGCCCCCTGGTTCAGCGGCCATCGCGAGGCTGCCAACCGTTCCCAAAACAGCCAACGTTATGCCGCAGTTGATCGCAGAACGTATCGAGATTTTCATCCTGGTATGGCTCCTTAACACCGCGTCTGCCCAGTCAGCCGAAATCCGGGCGAATCTGGGCCCCATTCAGTTTCGGAAGGACGGGCGCGGCAAGATAAGGAATTTGTATCGAATCTTCCGTATGGCACCGGATATTCTGGTGGATGAAGACTCCACTCTAGTGGCGCAGGCAGCGTGCTGGGGGTGCGCATCGATCGACTCAGGCGGTGCAAGAGCCAGGTTTGGCTTGAACCCGGCCCGCCTTTACCCGCGGTCCAACTTCCCTCGGTCGATTTGCACGCCGAGACCGGGGGCTTGAGGGACGGCGAGCATTCCGTCGACCAGTTCCA
>CAZFKF010000915.1:0-3091 GCA_964518805.1 uncultured Planctomycetaceae bacterium
CTGGACAAGACCTATGCCCACAAGATCTCGATCGCCCTGAACCCGAAGAATCAAACCTACTACATGTTCTACAACGCCGTCGGCCCGCAAGGCCGAGGCATTGGACTGCTGACGAGCAAACCGGTGAGCAGCAACTAGCCCCCTCGGTAGAGCGGCAACCCCCAGGGGCGTTTCTAGGTGTGTGGCAGGACTTCCTGGCGGGGACTGGCTCCGTTTGCCGTCGAACAGGTTGCGAACTGCCTCCGAGCATGCACGGCAAACGGTGCCTGTCCCCTTGGCGTGCCAGGGAATCTGGCCACACACGTTTCAAGCCGGCAATGGCTTCCGATTCGCGGCTCGCATAGAATCATGGTTGGTTCGCGTCAAGCGACGCGCGGTCGTGGCGCCGGACGGCGCAGGCACGTTAGGGGATGGCTGTCATGGCAACGACTCTGGTGATTGAAGAGCAGATCGAGATTCCGATGAATCTCCATTCGCTGGTCGATTTCCGCCGTTGGGCCACCTCGGACGCCTTCCCCGAGCGCGGCCGGATCGACTATCTCGGAGGCCGAATCGAGGTCGACATGTCGCCGGAAGACCTTTTCTGCCACAGTTCGCTAAAAGGGGAGATCTACAGCTCGCTCCATCCTCTCGTGAAGTCAAGGGACCTTGGATACTTGTTCATCGACCGCGCCAGGGTCAGTTCCGTGGAGGCAGACCTTTCGGCGGAGCCGGACATCGTGCTGGTCTCTCACGACGCTCTGGCGACCGGACGCGTGCGACTGATTGCCAAAGCGGGAGGCGAGGCCGACCGCTACATCGAGTTGGAGGGAGCGCCGGACCTGATCGTGGAAGTGGTGAGCGATTCGTCCGTCGGCAAAGACACCAAACGTCTTCCCAAGAAATACTTCGAGGCCGGCGTCACCGAATACTGGCTGGCCGACGCCCGCCGCGAGCCGCTCGTGTTTCGCATCCACGAGCGCGGGCCGTCAGGCTATCAGGCCGTCGAGCCCGATGCGGAGGGGTTTCAGGCTTCGACTCTTTTCGGCTGCCGGTTCCGCCTCGAAAGTCGCCGCGACGCCCACGGGCATCAGGTCTTCGACCTCGGCAACAGGCCGAAGACCGAAAGCACGAGCGACGATGATCGGTGACGGCCCGTCTCGTGCTCCGACCAGGAAGGAAGCCCTGGCTTCCGAAACCGGTGCTTCGCAATCAGCCAGTTGTCGAGTCTCCCGCCGGGTGGCGTTTTACAGCTGCGGTGGCAATAACCGCGCGCCGTGGACCACGGCGAGAACATCGACCCGTTCCGCCGACACGCGATAGATGATTCGGTACGGTCTCTCAACAATCTCGCGAATATCCGGGGAGTCGTGCTCCGAAACGACCGCACCGGATAGCGGAAAGTCGGCAAGCCGCTTTGAACAATCGGTCAGGCGATCGATCGTACGTTGCGCGTACGCAGGAGAGTCGCGAGCGATGAACTCATAGACTCCCAGGAGATGCTCGATCGCTGTGTTGGTCCAATGAACGTTCATTTCGGCAACCCGAATTTCGCCCGCACCTCGGCCACATCCATCGTGCGGCCCGCACGGCTGTCCTCCAGGCCGCGTTCTATGGCCTGTCGCACATAAATTCGGTACATGAGATCATCCCAGGTGGCATTCTCCGGAAGTCGCTCGATCAGTTGCTGCGCGTCCTGTTTCACGTTCGCACTTGCCATCGGTCACCTCGCACGACACCAGCCAGACCTTGGGAAAACGAAGAAAACACCAAGAATGCTACATGTCGGCCCGCTGGACGTCAATTCGGCCTGGCTGCGCATCGCCGGCGGGTCAGAACGGGTCTGGCTCGACGGATGGACAGCCCCCTCCTTCGTGGAGCAAGAATCCGCAGACCGCACCTCCCTTACTGCGCAGGCGCTGCCTGGACCGTGACCATCCAGCCGACGCCAAACCGGTCGGTGACCATGCCGAAGCAAGGGGACCAGAAGGTCTTGGTGAGCGGCATCAGAACCTGGCCGCCGTCGGACAGTCCGGCGAAAGCGCGTCGGGCCTCGTCTTCGGTGGCCAAGGCCAGCGACAAGCGGAATCCGTCGAAGCGGGCTTTGTCGTCGCATCCGTCCGAGGCCATGAGGATCGCCCCGCCGATACGCAGCGTGGCGTGCATGACCTTGTCCTCGAAGCCCGGTTGCAGCATGTCGGGCGGAGGCGGGTCGGGGCTGTCCTTATGGCGCATCAGCATCTCCACCTGCGCCCCAAGCGCCTTGTGATAGAACTCGATCGCTTCCTCGCATCGGCCGGCAAAGAACAAATAGGGCTGTATGTGCGTGTCGGGCATCGTGGTTCCTTTTTGCAGTGGGAATTGATTTATCGCGCCCAATGGTTGCGGGCCACTTTCTTGGCATCCGACCGCCGGGCTCAGCCTGCGGCGCGAATCCGAACGCTCCCATTGTACAGGGCGGCACTCAATACCGCTGGCAGGTGTCGCGCGAGTGGCTTCGTGCGGGGGATCGGATAATTGTGCCGCGGCATCACCTGACCTACAATACGGCTGCTTTGTCCGGGGTCCTTTTCGAGAAGGAGAATATCGTGCGATCCGTCATGGGTAGGTTGAGTCTTGGAGCGGCGTTGGCGATGGGGTTGTTCTGGTCGTCGATTGGCACGGCCCAGGGACCAGGCCGGCAGTTCAACGGTCTGAATGTGGGCATGGGCAATCTCTATCGGCTCTCCAACGCCGAAACACGGAGCATCAGCCCGGAGAACTTCACTGGCGAAAAGGGCAAGGCCGGCATGGCCACCGAGGGGACGGGCAAGGGCTGTGCCCGGGACTTGGGCCAAGGCTGGAAGATCTCGCCCTCGGTTCGCATCAAGGCCAAGTCGACGTTCACCATGGGCGAGATCACCGGGCCCGGGGCGATCCAGCAGATCTGGATGACGCCCGCCCCGATCGACAAGACCCGGTCCTTCATTCTCCGCTTCTACTGGGACGACGAGACCGAACCTTCGATCGAGGTGCCCATGGGCGATTTCTTCGCCTGCGGCTGGGGGAAGTACGCCCAGATCTCGTCGCTGCCCGTCTGCGTCAATCCCGGCAGCGCGTTCAACTGCTACTG
>CAZFKF010000916.1:0-3089 GCA_964518805.1 uncultured Planctomycetaceae bacterium
AGGACAAGGTCTACGACCAGGTGGTCGAAAAAATGGCCCGGCGGAACAAGAGGTACAAGGTGGGCGATCCCCTGGATCCGGAAACCGAACAGGGGCCGCAGGTCGATCGCACCCAGTTCGACAAGGTCATGCGATACATCCAACTGGGCCGGGAACAGGGCGCCGAATGCGTCACCGGCGGGAATCGCTGGGGTGAGCGCGGCTACTTCATCGAGCCTACGCTGTTTGCCAACGTCAAGGACGAGATGACCATCGCCAAGGAAGAGATCTTCGGCCCCGTGCTCTGCGCCCTGCGGTTCTCGGACATCGACGAGGTGATTCACCGGGCCAACAGCACCACCTTCGGGCTGTCGTCCGCCGTCTGGACCCGCGACATCAAGAAGGCCCATTACCTGGCCAACAAGATCAAGGCCGGAACGGTCTGGATCAACTGCTACTACGGCCTGGACATGGGTGCGCCGTTCGGCGGCTACAAGATGTCGGGCATCGGCCGCGAACTCGGCGAGGAAGGCATCCTGGCCTACACCGAACTGAAGACCGTGGCGGTCAGCCTGGCCTGAGAGGCCGGTGCCGACGAGGCGGAAGTGGCCCGCCTGCGCGACCAAATGCGCCGCCGCGATGCGACGTGAACAGCGTGTGATGAGAGCGACACCGTCGCGCTTGCCGTCAACCGCGAGGCCAAGGAGCCTCTGGAAGCACCTGGCCGCCTTTGCTGCAATATCCCTCGGCAACCATGAACGTCAATTCCGTCAGCCGGGAATACGGTGCGGGCGGCGGTGAGGCCGCCCGAAGACTGTCCGAAACGCTCGGCTGGGAACTGCTTGATCGCGAGTTGCTCCACCGGGCCGCCGTCGCTGCCCTCGTTCGCGGGGGCTATTCCGCCGGCGACCGCGTCCGGCCCAGCCGCCGCGTGCTGACACTGGCCCGGGAACTGGGGGCTGGCGAACAGCGATTCGCTCCGGCCCTCGCCGAGCGGCTTCAAATGCAGGTGTACGACCGGGAACTCCTATTGACCCCTGTATTGAAAATGATCCTGGTGCAAGGCTTTTCTCCCTTGTTTTCCGGCCTCCCGTTGGTCGGCCTCGCTCATTGGCTGCGCAGGGCTCAATAGAACAGCAGGCGGTCCGTCTAGGCGCTTCCGAAGCGGAGTTGGACGCGATCGACGAGCATCCGTCGGGCATGCTTCAACGCCCGCTACTGGCTCGGCCGCTGGCTGGGCGAGGTCTCGTGGGCAAGGGGCTTCCCGCTGGGGACCTTCGTGATCAACGTCACCGGATCGTTCATCCTGAGCGTGGCCGCGGTCCTCATTCTCGAACGCCTGCCGCCGGTGCATCAGGACTGGTACTTGCTCGTCGGCACCGGCTTTTGCGGCGGCTACACCACGTTCTCAACGTTCGAGTGGGAGACCTACCGGCTGGTCCGCGACGGCAGCCTGTGGATAGCGCTGGCCAACGTGGCCGGGAGCGTCCCCGTCGGTTTTGTCGGCGTGGTTGCCGCCGTTGCGCTGACAGGCATGATCTTCCCAAGGCACTAGGGGTGCGGCCTGCTACCCATAGATCCGAAAGGCGTTTGTTTGAGGCATGGTTGTGGCACGCCTGACGCATAAGTCAAGCGACTCGCCGTCGGGAAGTCACCATCGGCAGCCCAAACGCCTTCGACGGCGAGAGCACAGCACGTCGCGGGAACCGTCGAGCGTCATTGCCGCTCGAAGAGCGATTTGCGGAGTTCTTCCTCGAACGAGGCGCTGGCCTGGAGCACGGCCCGGAACTGCTCCTTGCCGAGCGTATACACCTCCACGTCTTCCTTGGCCACGACCGTGGCGTTGCGCGGGGCGCCGGTCAGCAGGGCAGCCTCGCCGAAGAAGTCGCCCTTGCCCAGCACGGCGACGGTGCGGCGCACGCCGCCTTCGTCGACGATCACGTCAACGTTGCCGCTCTTGATCACGTAGAACTTGTCGCCTGGGTCGCCCTGGCGCACGATCACTTCGCCCGCCACGTGTCGCTCGCGCAGCACCTGGTCGGCCACTTCGGTTAGCGTGCGCGGGGTGAGCCGCGTGAAGATGGAACACTGCATGAGGAACTCGCACACCAGCGCCGTCTCGCGCACTACCACGTTCGACTTGATCCGCCCCTGCACCATGGTGATGATTCGGTCGGCCACGTCGAGAATGCGGTTATCGTGGGTCACCATAAGGATGGTCGCCCGCCGCTCGCGGGCGAATTCCTGGAACAGCGTGACCACGTCGCGGCCCGATTTCTCGTCCAGCGCCGCCGTCGGCTCGTCGGCCAGGATGAGCCGCGGGCCGTGGACCAGCCCCCGGGCAATGGCGACGCGCTGCTTCTGGCCGCCCGACAAAGCCCCCGGCTTGTAGTAGATCCGGTGGCCCAGCCCCAACCGCGTCAGCATCTCGGTGATCCGCGACTTCATCTCGGCCGTGTCGAAGTGGAACAGTTCCAGGGCCATGCGGGCGTTTTGGAACGCCGTGAGCGAGGCGAACAGGTTGTGGTGCTGGAAAATGAAGCCGATCTTGCGTCTCAGGGCAATCAACTGCTGAGGCGTCGCCCCGTCGAGCCGGTGACCGAGCACTTCCGCTTCCCCTTCCTGGACCGTACGGAGCGTGCCGATGAGCGTCAGAAGCGTGGTCTTGCCGCCGCCGGAAGGGCCCGTCATGATGACGATTTCCCCGGGCGCAACCTCCAAGTTGTTGTCGAAAAGCACCTGATTGCGCAGCGCGCCTTGGCCGAAGTAGTGCTGCAAATGCGAAATCCGTACGGCATGGCCGCTGTCGGACGGCTCCGTCGCGGGCCGATCCTGCGGACTGGCGAGGGTTGCTGGATGGTCTGCCATGGAATTCAATTCGTGATGTGGCAAGTGATCCCTGAGGCCATCGTTCAAAACAAGTCGGCAGGGTCGGCACCCAGCACCTTCCGCATCGCCAGGCCACCCGATACAAGGCACATCGTGGCGGTCAGCAGGAAGATGAAAGCCGCGCGCCGCACCGTGAGTATCATCAGCAGGCCGGTGCCTTTGGCCAGGACTGCATAGATTCCCATGATGACCAGCAAGCCGGGGATGAAACTGAACACGGA
>CAZFKF010000917.1:0-3088 GCA_964518805.1 uncultured Planctomycetaceae bacterium
GGTCTCGCCTTTCGGGCGGTCGGCAGGGAGCTCAGGGTCTGCATGATCCAGTTCAAGAATCGCCCCGGCTATGCCGACGGGCAGTCGCGGTTCCTTCTGGCAGGTTCTTCGATCGTGAGTGACGATCCGGAAAAGGCGCGCGAGCGTTTGACGGCAATCCTCGAAGATCCGCGCATCATGGTCTTTCCGTTGTCACGGTTGGACGACGTGCTTCGCTATCTTCAGGCGGCGTATCCCGACACCTTTCGGGATTGCACGTACGAACGGCTGAATGTGTCGCCGCGCAACGAAAAGACGTCGACGCCAACGAAGGACTTCCTGCGCGAATACACGCGGCTGGACTACTGGCTGCTCGAGCGTGCCCACGAGAAGCTTGACCAATGGCTGGCGCGGTATGCCCCCAACGTTTCCGGTTCATCCACCGGCTGAAGCGTGCCATCCCGGGAATCGAAAACCACCTTAGCGAGCATTTCCTCCGAGTCATCCTATCGCGCGGGCCGCGCACTTTCGGGAGCCGCGAGAAGTCTATGTCCACGAGTCGCCCGGAGCACTTGGATCTCAAGAGCCTTTCGGCCGTGATTCCCACGGTCGCGCCGGTCCGCACTGCGACCGAGCGGCCCCTCTGGTCGGTCATGATTCCGACGTACAACTGTGCGCGGTACTTGCGGGAGACGCTTGGGAGCGTCCTCGCCCAGGATCCGGGCCCCAAAGTCATGCAGATCGAGGTCGTCGACGACTGCTCGACCAAGGATGATCCGCAGGCCGTGTGCCGCGAGTTGGGTGGCGACCGCGTGGCGTTTTACCGGCAACCGCAGAACGTAGGCGTTTCGAAGAACTTCAACACCTGCGTGCAGCGTTCGCGAGGTCACCTGGTCCACATCCTGCACGGCGACGACCTGGTGGAGCCGTCGTTCTACGAGCGGATGGCGGCGCTCGCGCGGCAATGGCCGGACGTTGCGATCTACATGTGCCGGGCCCGGGTCATTACCGAGGAAGGCGAGGAGTTCGCGACTAGCAAGGATGTTCCGCTCTACCACGAGCCGTCCTTCGACGCCGAACCGCTGTGGTATGTCAACGTTCTGCGCACTCCCGCCATCGTCGTGCGGCGCAGCTTCTACGAGACTCACGGAGGCTTCTGTGAGGGCGTGAGCCACGTCGCCGATTGGGAAATGTGGGTCCGAGCTGTGGCGGCTGGTGGTGGAGTGATGCTCGACGAACTGCTGGCCCGATACCGCGAGTTCGGCGGCAACGACACCTCGCGATTGCGGCGCACCGCGGATCACCTTCGCGAGTTCCTTCGCGCGGGCCGGATCTTCAAGCTGCGCTACCGGCGATTCGATGCCGACCGGTTCCATCAGCTTGTCCGTCAAGCGGCCAACTGGCATGTGAATCGATTCCGGAGGGACGGCGACCTTGAGGCAGCGGCGAACAACGAACGATTCCTCTTGGAGATTCCGCCTCCGGGGAAGCGGCTTTGGCAAAGGCTCGCTGGCGGCCTGGCCGGCGTCGGCGCGGTTGGTTCCGCAATGGTGCGACGATGTAGTCTTTGGAGACGCAAGGCGTGAGCGACTGGTGCCCCTCTTGGCGTGGGGTGGGCGTCTCGTTCAACTGCATGCGGTTGGATCGGGGTAACGTAGTGATCGCACCCCATGCTGCGGATACCTGGGCATGCCGGAAATCGGATGGCATTGAGGACCGCCACTGATGAGCGCAGAGCAGACCCCTGCAGCGAAGTATCCCTCGCGACTCCCCGGTTCGTTCTGGGGGATCACGGCGTATTTCAATCCGGTCCGCTACGGCAACAAGCTCCCCAATTACCGGCTGTTTCGCGAGTCGCTCAAAGCCCAGGGGCTTCCGCTGGTTACCGTCGAACTCGTGCACGGCGACGCCCCGTTCGAGCTGGAGAAGTGCGACGCCGAGATCCTCGTCCAGCGCCGCGGCGGCGACGTGATGTGGCAGAAGGAACGGATGCTCAACATCGCTTTGGAGCACGTGCCCGACGATTGCGACAAGGTCGCCTGGCTCGACGCCGACGTGCTGTTTCAGAACCGGCACTGGATCGCCGACACCGCGGACCTGTTGGAACAATACGAATTCGTGCAGCCGTTTTCGCTGTGCTTCCGCATGGGGGCAGGCTCGAAGTCGGTGCTCGACGATCCCGGGCTGGATCATTCGGCCCGTGCCGGATCGGCGTACTGCTGGTCGCACCGGGACGGCTGGTACGCGGGGATGCCCGGCATGGCGATGGCCGCCAGACGCGAAATTCTGAAGGGGAACAACCTGTACGATCGAGATATCCTCGGGGCAAATGACCGGGTGATCCTGAGCGCGGCGATGGGACTTGACGCCGCTTACTCCTCGCACGTCCGCTCGCTACCCGACGGTCTCGTGGCCGATGCTCGGGCGTGGTGCTCGCGCATTGCCGCGGTCTCGCACGGAAGCCTTTCGTATACCGAGGGCAACGTGTTTCACTTGTGGCACGGCGCGATCGCCAACCGGGGCTACTCCAAGCGGTCTCGCCTCCTGCGGGATTTCAACGTCCACGAGGATATTCGCGTTGACTCCTCCGGGGCGTGGGCCTGGGCGACCGACAAGCCTGCGTTGCACGCGCGGGTCTACAGGTATTTCCAGAGTCGCAAAGAAGAAGGACCGGGGCGACTTGCCCGCTTGGCGCGATGGCTCGCGTCCCTCGGAGGCCGGTAAGCTCCCAGCCGCCCGTTCGCCCCACAGGCACCACCGTCGATGAATGGACAGCACTACCCTCCGCGAGTCCCGGCCAGGCTGCCTGGATCTCTCTGGGGAATCACTTCCTACTTCAACCCCGTGCGCTACGCGAACCGGTTGCCCAACTACCGGTTGTTCCGCGAGTCGCTGAAGTCGCAGGGGCTGCCGCTTGCGGCCGTCGAGTTGGTGCATGACGGCGGGCCGTTTGAACTCGAGGAAAGCGACGCCGAAATCCTCGTGCAGCGTCGCGGCGGTGACGTGTTGTGGCAGAAGGAGCGGCTGCTCAATGTCGCCCTGGAGTGCCTGCCCGACGATTGCGACAAGGTCGTGTGGGTCGATGCTGACGTGCTCTTCGAGAATCGGC
>CAZFKF010000918.1:0-3078 GCA_964518805.1 uncultured Planctomycetaceae bacterium
TGCTGAAGCACAACCTACTCTCGTGCACAGAGGCGCGTCACTTCGCCGCGGGCGCAAGCATGGTCGTTGGCGCAAGCCCCAGGGCCGATTCCAGCGTGGGCACGGGGCGGAAGTCGGGGCGGCTGCGGAAGGCCAGGTTGCGGCGGCCGAAATAGCTGCCGTAGTACGGGGCGTTGGCGTCGATCCAGGTGACCAGCTTGATGAAGTCCTCGCGCGGCAGCTTGACGTCGTAGTGGCCGGCGCGGAGCACGGACACCAGCCGGCTCTTGTGCGAACCGTAGGCATAGGGCGGTGTGGCAGCGGCGTAGCCCATGCCTTCGGCCCCCTCGGGCTTGTTGCCGATGAACTCCTGGATGTAGCTGACCAGGTCCTTGTGGATGATTTCCTCGTACGATCGGCAGAACAGCTCGGTCATCTCGCCCGACAGATCGACCTTGCTCTCCGGCTTCGATTTGTTGTGGCACGACACACAATGCCGGTCGAAGACCGGCTGGACGTCGGTCGCGTAGTGCAGCGGCCGGGGCGCGATCTCGCCGGGCTGGGCTTGCGGCCTTGCCGGAGGAAGGTTCAGCGCGAGCGGCCGGTGGTTTGCCGGCACGCGGTTGCGCGGCTCGTGGCAGCCCACGCACGAACGCTTCTCGCCCGGCTGGAAATTCACGAACGAGCGCATCCGCTGAACCTCCATGTAGTCCTTGTCCAGGGCCTGAAGGAAGATGTTGCGGTCGGCCGGGACGATGAACTGCGCCGAGCCGTCGGCCTGGACCGGCACGACGCCGTGCAGCACCTTGACGCTCAGGTGCGTATAGAGGCTGATGGCCACCATTTCGCCGGGCGACGAGTCGTTGGGCTGGTAGCCGTGATACACCGACCACGGGCGCGGCACCTGCTCCATGATCCGCAGGTACTTCACCGAACCCGGGGCCACGCCGTCGAGGCCCTGGTATACGTTGGCCACTACGGCCACCGCCTCCTTGGCGTTCGGACGTTCGGCCGGCTGCGACGCGCCCGCCACGGCCAGCGGCATCGTACGCGGCTCCAGCGGCCTTGCCTGCCAGCAGGAGATCTCCGGGTCGCGGTAGACCGGCACCCGGTTGCCGAAGACGTCCAACAGGTAGATGCCGTATCCGGCCGTATCGTTCCACATCCCTTCCGGGTTGCAGGAGACGAGGAAGAACTTGCCGGCCGGGGTGTCGTTCCGTGGATCGGAGAGCGGATAGGGGTCGCTGAACCAGGGCCCGTACACGTCGCGGACCCAGCGGCCGTTGCGCATCTGGCGCAGTCCCCAGTTGCCTTGCGGGACCGATTCCGGCGTCAGCGCGGTCAGGGCCTCGGCCGACCGCTTGGTCCTGTGAAGGTCCAAGAGCAGAATCGCGCCCATGTTGCCCGGGCAATGACCCGCTCCCAGGCAGACCACGAGGTTGTTGCGTCCCGGCACGTGCCGGGCCTGATTCAGCACGGGCGGAATGCTGGTGCTTGAGCCGCCGATCTCCTCCGATTGGCTCCCGTCGGGGCGCATGGCCCAGAGCCACTGGACGGCCCCCGCCCCTTTGTCCACGTATTCCCAACGGTTGTACAGGACCCGGCCGTCGTTCATCACCGTGGGACAGAACTCGCTCAGCGCGCCTTCCGAAAGCCGCGCCAGGCCCGTGCCGTCGGCGTTGATGCGGTGCAAATTGGTTACGGTGAGCGTGTGCCCGCCGCACAGCACGCTGCGCTCGGTGCGGGTCGAGGTGAAGACGATGCGTCCGTCGGGCAGGTAGCAGGGGTGCATGTCGTCGGTCCAGTGTCCGTACTGGCGGGGATCGCGGCAGAGGTCCTCGCGCGACGAGACCGAGTACGCGGCGATCCGCCGCTCTTCGTCGGCTGGCGGAAACGTGATCTGCCGCAGGCCCTTGCCGTCGATGCCGATTTCGTGAATCCGGAATCCCTCGGGCTTGGGCGGCCGGTGGTCGAAGACGATCCGCCGGGCGTCGCAGGAGAGATCGTATCGCCCGAAAACGCCGTTGCCGAGTTGCGGCACGACGGGCCGCACGTCTTTGCCGTCGAGCGAGACCACGAACAGCCCGCCGCCGAAGCGGCTCACGCCGCCGTTGTGCTCGTCGTAGTAGTGGTTCGAATCGTACGTGTGGCGTTTGACCAGAAGCAGCTTTTTGCCCGCCAGCAGCGGATTGGCGTCGACCAGGGCCTCACGCTTGAGGTCGTTGATTTCCTGAATCAGCGGGCTGGACTGCTTGTCGGTCGGATCGAGCCGGCCGGCCGCTTTCTCCACGAGTTGCTGCCGCAGGCGGGCCGTACGCGTCGCAAACCGCTGCCCGGCGTATTTTTCGGGATAGGCCGCGCGCAACGATTCGACGGCCGCTTGCAGGGCATCGACGTCGCGCAGGGCCGTGCGAAGTTCCGCGGCGGTAACGCACAGGTCCAGCCAGCGCGGATCGGACGCGGGGGCCTTGGTCGCCGCGAGTGTTTCGATCCGGCGGCGGATGGGAGTTGCGTCGGGCCCGAGGTCTTTTGCCAAGCGATCTAGCGTCTGGAGTTCCAGAAGAGGCTGCTCGCCCTCGTTGAACCAGCCGCTGGCGGCGTCGAACCACGACGCGTCGACAGATTCCAGCAACCGATGGCGCGAGCGGGGAAAATCGTTCTCGATCATGGCCCAAAGGGCCGTGGCCGGGCTTGGGAACAAGCGGACGCAGTTGAACCATGACTTGTGCGTCTTCTTGTGAAGAGTCACGACCAGGCGGTTCTCGCCCGGCTCCAGCGTCAAGTCGACGAGGACGGCCTCGTGCCAGTTGAACCGCTCGTGCCAACTGCGGCGCTTGGCCACCGGCACGTGCTGGTAACCTTCGAGCCGGTTGCGCAGTTCGACCTTGCGGCCGTTGAGCCAGATCAGGGCGTCCGAAGGCTGAACGCCCGCTCCCGAGGCCGGCGGCCGATAGGCGAACCCGCCGAACCATTCGTACCGGCTCAGCTCGAACGTGAGCGTGATCGGCCGCTCGGCGCGAATCGTCGTGGCCAGGAAATCCGCCGGAAGAGTTTCTACCGAAAAGACTCCTCCCGACCCGTCGCCCTGCCACGGGTTCC
>CAZFKF010000919.1:0-3077 GCA_964518805.1 uncultured Planctomycetaceae bacterium
GACGGGAGAGAATTGCCCCGAGCAGCCGTTTTGGGGGGCTGTCGCGCTCGACCAACACGCCGTCAATTCGGTACCGGACGCGAACGCGATCCTCAAACGGCTCAATGTGAATGTCCGAGGCTCGAAGCTGCACTGCCTCGGTGATGATGAGGTGGACCAGCCGGACCACCGGAGCACTGCTTTGATCGACATCATCTTCTTTGTTGCGAGACTCGTCCTCGGTTTCTGTGAAATCGATGGCCGTGTCCGTGAAGTCCTGGAGCATGGAATCCGAGCTTTCACCCACATTCTGGCCGTAGTAGCGATTGATCGCCTCCATGATCGCCTCACGAGGGGAGAGCGCGGTCTTGATGCGGCGATTGAGGATGAAAGAAAGCTTCTCGATGGTGGCATAATCGTCGGGGTCGCTAATGGCAACCCTGAGCATCCCGTCATCCTCTGCCAGCGGGAGTACAGCATTCTCGCGGGCGACTGCTTCAGGCACCAATTCCAGGACTTCGGGAACAACCGTGGCTTCGGTCAGGTCGACGTACTCCAGCCCGTGCTGTTCGGCCATCGCCCGAACCACTTCTTCTCCAGAGGCATAGCCCAACCGCACGATCGCCTCGTGCAATTTCATGCCGGATTGGCGGGCGGTCTCATCCGCCTCGTCGATCTGGTCCGGCCCTAGAATACCTTGGCGGATGAGGATTTCGCTGAAATGGTTCTTTGGTTTCAGGGCCATAGCGACTCCCGCAGAGGCGGACACCAAGCAAACGCCGGCGGTCCGCGAGAAGGGCTCGTCAGACGATCGTCACTCCAGGCAGGGAGCTAGCGATATAACTCCCGGACAGTTTTAGACTAACGACGCGGCAACGAACTGTCAATCAAGAGCCGTGAATTCCGTCCGCGCGAAGTGATCCGCGGGCCGCAAAGAGGCTGTCCCCACCCGCTACCCGGCCTCGGGTGGGGGTTTCTGAGCTACTATTGGCCAACAAAGATCTGCATTGACACAGGCTCTATCGCCCGCGATAATCCCCGCCCATTGTCTGGGGGTGGGGTTTCCGCCTCCCGCCAGTTCTTTTCTTCGAATCTGCGTTGTTCTCGACCTTCGGCCCTTGTCTGGCGGCTTTCCGCATGCGCAGGCTACGTCTGTCGATGTTCCGCCATCGGGGTGCTGCTGGCATAACACGCGCGCACACCAGCCGACGTCATGGCGTCTCGGCGCTGGTGGCGATGTGCTGTGCGGTTGGCTTGGGGCTTGTCGCTGGCGCGGGGATGGGGGTGGCGGTTGGTGATGCGGGGGATGGCACGCCAGCTCCGATGCCACCCGCCGTGCTTCAGAAAGTCGATGGGGTGGGGAAGATACCCATTCCCGAACCAAGGCTCATCCCGCCTGCTCGCTCAAGCGGTCAACGAGAGTTCGCGCCCCAGATGCAGCGAGCGCTGGAGCATTCTGATGTGTCGGTTGTGGCGGCAGATGCGCCAGAGATGTCCCTTGCGGCACCTCTCCCCCCAAGGGTAGATCTTGAGAGATTCGCCAACGCGGGCGAATTCGCCCCCAGTGACTTCACGATTCCGGACTCGCCTCAACATTTCTCGCGGCAAGGCGAGAGGTACCTGGGGCCAGGGCGCCCCTTGATCCAGGAGAGCTGGCTATTTCGGCCGTACAGCATTGGTCCCGTCTTCGGCTTTGTTCAGGGCAGCCCGCTTATCTCGAACTGGATACGCGAGAACCAAGGCGTGATGGGGGGGCTGCAGCTCGGATGGGACTGTAGTCACTACATGGGGGTCGAAACGCGGTTCACATGGGGCAAGATCGAACTGGTCGACAGCGATCTGGCGATTGCCACCCAAATCGCCAACGACGACGCCCAGGGCTTGTCCCCCACCGACCCATTTCGCCGTCGATTCGATGGGCGGCGCTACAACTACGTATTCTTTTGGGACGGCCACGTCCTGTTTTATCCGTGGGGCGATTCGGCGTGTCGGCCGTACCTCATGGTGGGCCTTGGGGCAACCGCCATGAGCTTCATCGATCGAACCGATATCACTTACAAAGACACGCTTTTCACGGTGCCCATGGGGCTCGGAGTCAAGTACAAGCTGAACGACTTCTTCGCGCTCCGCATGGAATGTGCGGACTACATGGGCTTCGGCGGCGGTTCGACCCTCGACTTGGTCCACAACGTGACAGTGACCGGAGGGCTTGAGATCCGCTTCGGTGGGCAGCGCAGGGCGTATTGGCCCTGGAACCCAGGCCGGCGCTATTGGTGACGTTAGCTTGCAGCCACCGTCTCGCGGTGCCGTGCGATGTGCCCATCGACCAACAGCGGCATCCAGAGGGCCTTGTCGGCCAGTTCCACGAGCACTTCAGGGTCGAAGGGCTTGCGGAGGTAGTACGTGCCGCCCACAGCGTGGCTCCGACGAATGATATCGGGAATCTGGGCCCCGGACAGGAACATCACGGGAACGTGCCTGAGCGTCGGATCCTCTTTGATTCGTTCGCAGAGTTCCAGACCGCTAACGCCGCCCAAGTTGATGTCGGACACGATCAGTTCGGGTGAGCGCGACCGCGCGAAGTCGATCGCCGCTTCGGCCGTCTGGCAGCAATGGCAGATGTAGCCCGCGCGGTTCAGTGCGGCAGCCACGTTCCCGAGCACCTCGGGTTCGTCGTCGATCACCAGAACCAGAGCCTGCTTGCGATTCTCGTACATCGTCGCGAAGACCTTTCGTGCCCCGTAGAAGGTTATGACGCCCCCATTCTGGAAGGTGTCTTCTCAGCCCGCATCTTCTTCTTCGTCGGCAATCTCGCCTGGGTTGAGCAAAGTTTCGGCAGACCCCCCAGGGGGCATTTCCGGCGTTCTTGGCACAGGCTGCAGCGATACGCAGGGCCGAAGGCGGGCGATCTCTGGCGAGCCAGGATCGACGGACACGATCACGATGCCATGACGATCGGCGAAACGCACGGTCTCGGCTTGATCGACGACGATGGTTCGCCGCGCCTCGACAGCCAACACGCGCCCGCCGGATTCCACCATGGACTGGAGCGTCCCTTGCCCAATGGTGGGCACGTCGAACCGCATGTCCTGGTTGGG
>CAZFKF010000920.1:0-3075 GCA_964518805.1 uncultured Planctomycetaceae bacterium
CATCAAGAACGTCTACAGCCCTTCGCACCCGGTCGAGATCAAGCGGCCCGACGAGCGGCACGCCACGGTCACGTACACGGCGAAACACGAGGTGCCCACCGCCGATTTCCGCCTGCTCTACGACGTGGGCAAGGGCGTGGTCAGCACCCGCGTGCTCAGCTACCGGCCCGACCGCGACAGCGACAAGGACGGCTTCTTCCTCCTCCTGGCCAGTCCGGAGATCAAGTCGGCGGCGCGGGAGCCGGCCAAGAAGACCGTGGTGTTCGCGGTCGACCGTGCGGGGAGCATGACGGGCAAGAAGATCGAGCAGGCCCGCGCCGCCTTGAAGTTCGTCGTGGAAAACCTCCGGCCGGGCGACCTGTTCAACATCATCGCCTACGACAGCGAGGTGGAGAGCTTCCGGGCCGAGCTTCAGAAGTACGACGACCAGACCCGCAAGGCCGCCCTGGGGTTCATCGAGGGGCTCTACGCCGGCGGGAGCACGAACATCGACGGCGCGTTGCTCGCGGCCCTGGGCCAGTTGCAGGATTCGAGCCGGCCGAGCTACGTCGTGTTCCTCACCGACGGGCTGCCGACCACCGGCGTGACCAATGAAGGGCAGATCGCCGAACACGCCCGGAAGGAAAACCGCGTGCGGGCACGGCTCTTCACCTTCGGCGTGGGCTACGACGTCAACAGCCGCTTGTTGGACCGACTGGTGCGCGACGCCCACGGCCAAAGCGAGTACGTTCGGCCCAACGAGGACATCGAGGACCGCGTGAGCCGGCTTTATCGGCGGATCGAGGCCCCGGTGATGACCGACGTGAAGATCGAAATCTCGATCGACGCCCACGGCGGCCCGTATGGCGACCACGTCAACCGGATTTATCCCAAGGGCTCGCTCGACCTGTTTGCCGGCGAGCAGCTTGTGGTGGTGGGCCGGTATCGCACGCCGGGCGACGCCAAGGTGGTGGTCAGCGGCACCGTCGACGGCAAGCCGCAGCGGTTCGACTTTCCCGCCAGGCTCGTCGAGCGGAGCAGCGACGAAACCAGCGCGTTCGTCGAAAGACTCTGGGCGGTCCGCCGCGTGGGCGAGGTCCTCGACGAACTCGACCTGAAAGGCAAGAACGAGGAACTGGTGCGCGAACTAGTCGAATTGGCTACGCGCCACGGGATCATCACGCCCTATACCTCGTTCATGGCCGACGAGAACACCAGCCTCCACAACGTAACGCAGAACATGAAGCGGGCAGGCGACCGGCTCAGCGCGCTCTCGTTTGCCGAGGGCCAGGCGGGCTTCGCCCAGCGCCGGTTCAAGAACGAACTGAACCGGCAAGTGGCCGCCAGTGCTTCTTCCCAGGTTGAGGCCGCGCGATCCTACGCCATGGATGCGGCCTACGGCCCGATGGGAGGCATGGGCGGCATGGGCGGCGGCATGATGATGCCGGGCATGCCCGGCGGAATGGCCCAAGCAAGCAGGCCGAGCGGCCCAGGCCAATCGTTCGGTGGACTCGGTGCAATGCCGGGAATGATGCCCAGCGCCATGCCCGCCGCGGTGGCGGGAGCAGATAAGGAGATCGCCGAATCCGGCCAGAGCATGCGCCAGATCGGCAACCGCACCTTCTATCGCCGCGGCAGCCAGTGGAACGATTCCACGGTGACCAAGGAACAGGAGAAGAACGCCACCCGGGTCAAGCAGTTCAGCGACGAATACTTCAAGCTGGCCCGCAGCCAAGGCCGCAACCTCTCGCAGTACCTGGCCTTCGACGAACCCGTGCTGGTGAACCTCGATGGCCGGGCCTACTTGATCGAGCCGTAGCGTCCGTCCTGTGGCCGGTTGCGTGGTATGCCGACCCGCGGCCCAAGCCGCGGGTCGGCATGGAAGCAGCGTGGCGCGGACGGAACGCCGAGTGTGCTCTTCAGAGCAAACGGGTCGCGATTACCTGATCGTGATGGCAACCTGTCAATCCCCGTCGTTTGGCGGGAATTGACATATACGTAGGTTTTTCTATAATTATGTAGATCATGGCCGCCTCCAGTGACAGCGACGCAGTTCAGATCTCCGCGTTTATCTCCGCCGAGACCAAGGCGAAGTTGGAGGCTTACGTGCGCGAGCACGGCGTCAAGCGGTCGTACTTGATTGAACGGGCCTTGCAGCACCATCTTGCTGCCTTGGCGGCAATTCCGCCGGACGTGGTGATTCCACCGGTGGTGGTGTTGAGTGAGGCGTCCGGGATCCGACTCGCCCGAGCGTTAGAGAGCCCGCCCCCCCCGACCGACGCAATGAAGGCCCTCTTCCATGGCCACGGTTGAGGTTCGCCCCTTAGACCCCCGGGATGACCGGAGCGGCTTTCTTTCGGGCGACCCCGACCTGGACCGATTCTTCCACAAGTACGCCGGACAGAATCAGTTTCGGCACCACGTGGGCACGACCTATGTGGCCGTCACGGGCGGGATGATCGCCGGCTTCGCAACCGTATCGGCCGCGTCCGTTCATGTCGACGACATTTCCAAAAGTCTGCGTCGACGCCTGCCGCAGTATCCGCTTCCCGTACTCCGCCTCGCTCGGCTTGCCGTCGACCGGCGGATGCAGCAGCAAGGCGTTGGACAGCAGCTTCTGCGAACGGTGTTGCTGCTGGCTCGCGAGATGGCCCACCGCGTCGGCTGCACCGGCGTGCTGGTGGACGCCAAACCCAGCGCCGTCGAATTCTACCGCGGGTATGGGTTCGAGGAGTTGGAGTTGCTCGAAGGCCAACTCGGCGATCGCCCGGCGCCCGTCCCCATGTTTCTGCCGCTGGGATCCATTCCCGATCCGATGAGACCGGAAGAAGGAAGTTCGCCGATGTAGGCCGGTGCGCGATTCACGCCGTAGTCGATGTGCTCGGCGCCTGCCGCAAGGATGCGTCGGTCGGGGCATTCACCTTTGGTACGCCCCGAACTCGCGGATGGCGTCGAACATGGCCAGCACGTTTTCCAGCGGCGTCTCTTCGAGTATCCAGTCGTGGCTGGCCCCGGCCACGTAGCCGCCGCCGGGCTTCATGATGTCGAGCACCTCGCGGGTCGCGCGGCGCACGGACTCGGGCGTGCCGCGGATCA
>CAZFKF010000921.1:0-3074 GCA_964518805.1 uncultured Planctomycetaceae bacterium
ACGTCGGACTCGAGGCATACCTTTTCAAAGTCCGGGACGCGAGTGTCCGGCAAGGCGTGGTCCAAATACTCCGCCACGGTATTCGGGTCCAGCCCGGCGCCTCGGTCGCTCTCGCTTGGGGCACCCAATCGGCCTCGCCGAACGACGTCACGAATTCGGTCCACGAGCGATCGGGCGAACTCGCTCTCTTGAACCTTCTTGCCGATCGCCTCGAAATCCTCGGGCTCGAGGATCCGTCGCGAGCCGTGGGGGAGGAGGTAATCGTCCAGGTAAGCCAGTAAATAGCGAAGTGTGAGTCGCATGGCAGATCACAGGTTCCAGGTTCGAGCGAAATTGAGAGAGGTCTGTGCCGGCCCTCTATGTCTATTAGTGGCGGCGTCATGAGTCCCTCCGTACATCGCGTGCGGCGTTTTCTCGAATTCACCATTTCGATGTCCAACAACACCACCAGACAGCATGGATCACGGCGGCAAGACTGGTGCGCCATGTCCAGACATGACGTTTCGGGAGCAAAACAATCCCAAAATGCAGTAGACAAAGGACTTGCGTCACGCGTCTGGCCAGCGCATGATTCCGTCGGCACGCAAGACTTTTAAGGTCAGGATCTACCTGCCTGTTTCCCTGCTGAGCAATGGCCCTCCGCCAAGGGTTCGCCGTTAAGTTCTCGGCGACCTCCTACTGTTTCGCGCGAGAGTCCCATACCACCAGTGCGAGGAGGGACAGAAGGGCTTGGCCAACCGCAACGATCGCAGGATGGAGGGCCGGGTGGTTTGGGTCGGGGGGGGGTGCGGACAGTATCAACTGCTCCCACCCGCCATCGGTGCGGCGCCACGAGGAATCGCAGCGCGACACCCGCGAGGTTTCGGGCCCCGGCAGCTCTCCGCCAAGCCCAAGCAGCCCCATTATGCATGCCAACAACCAGCCCGCACGCCGCACGTCGCGTCTCCTCGTTGCGTTTTCCCGATCCAAGCGGGCAAACGCCGAACCGAAGACGGCTACCAATGGGAGGAGTAAATCGCAAGATGTTGGTGTGTCACGTGTTACGTGTATTCGCTAACGCCGCGGACAGGATCTGCGCTGTGGCGTTTTGGCAACCTGCGGCAAGACGAACTCGGGTCTTTTGTCACCTTGCGAGTGGTCGGATCGTAACCTAGGTTTCCTGTGTAGCCCGATTCAGCTTGAGCCGCCGCAGAGGATGCCGCGCGGTTCGATTGGCGTGAAGCAATCGCGTGTTGGGCCCCTTGGAGTGCACTGTAAAATGTCATCTCGACCCCTTCTGGCGATCGACCTCAGAAAGCTGCTTGCCGGGGCCCAGTTGCCGGCTCTCCCGCAGAGCGCGATTCGACTCCTGGAACTCTCCCAGAACCCAGGCACCGGACCGGCCGAGTTCGCCGCGCCGATCGAGTCCGACCCAGGGTTGGCGGGCCAAGTTCTGCGATTCGTCAATTCCTCCTACTTTGGGTTCGCCAGGGAAATATCGAGCATCAAACTGGCGATCACGCTGGTGGGGATGCGGACGATCAAGAACTTCGCCCTGTGGAGCGCGGTCTTCAGCCTGATGCCCAACCCCCGCTGCGGCCCCTTCGACCTGAAGACGCTGTGGCAGGATTCGCTGCGGCGAGCGTTGTTCGCTCGTGCCGCGGCCCGCTTGCTTGGGGTGAAGGAGGCGGAGGAGGCATTTTCGGCGGGTCTGTTGCAGGACATGGCGGTGCCGCTGTTGGCCAAGGAGTTGCCCGATGTCTACGTCAAGCTCCTCGCCGCGCGGGAAGAGGGGCAACTGCGTCTGTCGACGTTGGAACAGCACGCCTTCGGATGGACACACGCCCAGGCCGCCGCAATCATGGTCCGGCAATGGAACCTGCCTGAAGACTTCGCCTTTCTGATCGAGAATCACCTGGGTCTCGACTCTCAAAATGCGCGTGACCGCCGCGATCCGCGGCTCCTGGCCGTGTCGATGTCCGCCTTGCTGCCTACGGTGGCCGATCCCGTCTGGTACGAAGTCGGCAGCCTGGAATCCGAGTACGTCAAGCTGCGATCGGCCGGCAGTCCGCCTTTGCAGGAGTTGCTACTCCAGGTCGATAAGGATTTCGCCAGTTTCGCCCCGGTGCTCAAGATTGCGATGCCGCAGAAGTCGCTGCTGGAGTGCTATGTCGAGGTTGCGAACGCGGCCGTGTCTTGACATCCTCGCGGCGCCTGCTTTGAACGCCCAAGCCTCCTGAAGGACTTGAAGAGGAGTGCACGCAGGAAGAGCGGATTTGCCCTGAATCCGCGGACCGACTGAAGCGATCCTCGGTTCTCGACGGCTTCTCCCACCGCGTCCTGCTTACCCGCGATCCTGCCTCGCAGACGAATCGCTGCCGGCGAGGAAGTGTTTCAGGTACACCTCTCGGCGGTCCCACGCGCGGAACCCCGTCGAGGCGTACATTCCGATCGCAGGCGCATTCGCCGCGTCGACGGCCGTTACAAGGCGCTCACGCCCCGCCTGGCGCGTCATCCATTGGGCGCGACGGCAGATCTCCTTGCCGAAGCCCCGGCCGCGGCTTTGCGGCACCAGCCCAGTGTAAACTAGTTCCATGTTTCCAGACGCGGGTTGGTCGCTCAAGAGGAGGCAGCCGGCGTCGCGGTCCCCGTGTCGAACGAAGAGCCACCGCTTCGGAGAGAACACGCCCGACTCGCGGTAGCCGGCCAGCACGTCCTCGGTGCGCCGCAAGTCGTTCATTGCCGGGCAATCGAGCGTGCCCACGTAGGTCGCCTCAACAAGCCGGATGAGGCGGTCCTGTTGGTCCGCTCCCCATGGCTCGAACTCTAAACGGCCGGCCGGCTGATCCTGGGGAAACGCCGGCTCCTCGCACGCCATATAGAGCAACGACGCCAGGGGAGCAAAGCCCGCCGCACGCAGCACGGCGTCATCCTCTCGCGTCACCGAGGCAAGCAGGGCATTGGCCACCGCCACATCCCGCTGGGCCAGCAGCCGGCAGCCGGCCGCCAACAGTCGTTCTGCCGTGACCGCCGGCTCGTCGGGCACCAACCGCGGCGGCCAAACCAGCGCCGAGCGGCCGGCGAGAATCTGAAAC
>CAZFKF010000922.1:0-3069 GCA_964518805.1 uncultured Planctomycetaceae bacterium
CGTGACCCAAGTGCCGGGCCGATGCTGGCCCACCGAACTCAAATGCCGCAGCCGAATGCACTACTACCTCGCTGAACGCGAAGCGGGACGGCGCGATGCGGGATCCCGGTCCCTATTGCTGAACGACAACGGCCACGTGACCGAGGCCTGGACGGCCAACCTGCTTCTCTACCCGGAAGAGGAAGGGCTGGTCTCGCCGCCCGCCGGGACCGTGCTGCCGGGAATCAGCGTCTCGACCGTACTTCGGCTGGCGGATGGGCTCGGGATTCGCACGTCTCGCCGGTCCCTTACGCCTTCCGACGTGGCCTGCGCCGACGAGGTGTTGCTGACCAGCACCCCGTGGTGCCTGCTGCCCGTAACGCGATTCGAAGGTCGGGCGGTTGCACGAGGGATGCCCGGCCCGGTCTTCCGACAGATCCTCGCTGCGTGGAGCGAGCGGGTTGGCGTGGATATCGCGGCCCAAGCCGAGCGATTTGCCACCCGGGCGAGGTAGCGTCAATCGAGTTCGGCGAGGGCTTTCTGGAGCTTGGCGATCACCTTGTCGATCGATTCCGGCTTGCGGACGAAGTCGAAAACCGCCTCGCCGGCGAACCGCTGAATCATCGCTTCGTCGGCGCAACCGCTGGTGACGACGATGCGAAGATGGGGATCGATGCGGCGAAACTGGCGAAAGGCCTCTTCGCCGCCTCCCTTCGGCATGGCCAGATCGAGGACGACACAGACGATCTCCTCGCGGTGATGGCGGAAGAGATCGAGGGCCTCTTCGCCGTCGCCGGCCAGCAACACGCGGAAGCCCGTGCTCTCGAAGAGCGCTCGCGTTCCCTGGCGGACCATCTCCTCGTCGTCGACAACCAGTACGGTGCCGCTGCCCCGGCGGAGAACGGGTTTGGCCGATTCGCGAGGCGCAGGGAGAGGCGACGCTGCGTCGATCGCCGGAAGAAGCACGCGGAACGACGATCCCTTGCCCGACTCGCTCGCCACCAGGAGAGCTCCCTGGTGGGAACGGATGATGCCGTGGACCGTGGCCAGCCCCAATCCTCGTCCGGCCGCCTTCGTGGAGAAGAATGGCTGGAAGATCCTTTCCTGGGTCGCGTGGTCCATGCCACAGCCGGTGTCGGCAACGTCCAGGCAGACGAAACGGCCGGGCCGTAACTCTTCACCGGAGACGCCGCGGATCGGGTGGCCGCGGTCGACGCGGAACGTGCTCGTGGAGACGGAAATCGCGCCGCCGCCCGTTCCGAGGGCCTCGGCCGCGTTGACGACGAGGTTCAGGACGACCTGGCTGATCTGCCCGGGGTCGGCCATCGCGGTGGGCAGGTCGGACGCCAGGTCGAATCGGAGCGAGGCTTTCTTGGAAACGACCTCCAACATCTTCTTCATGCCGTCGACCGTCCGCGATAGGTCGAGCGGCTTCGGGTCGACGGCGGCTTTTCCGGCGTAGGTGAGGATCTGACGCGTCAGGTCGGCGCCCTGCTGGGTGGCCTTCTTGATCTGTTTGAGGTGCTCGTGCGCCACGGTCGAATTGCCGGAGCCGGCTTGTAGGGCCTCGGTGAACATCCGGATCCCGGCCAGGATGTTGTTGAAGTCGTGCGCGATTCCTCCGGCCAGCATGCCCAGGCTTTCCAGTCTCTGGGCGTCGAACAGCCGGCGTTCCAGGTCCAGCTTCTCTTGTTCGCTGTGCTTTCGGTCGGTGATGTCCTGAATGATCCCTCCCATGTGGGTCGGCTCGCCTTCCGCCCCGGCACGGTGGCGTCCCGCAGCCCAAATCCACCGGATCTGCCCGTCGCGGCGGCGTATGCGACACTCGAAGCTCCAGTCTCCGCCCGTGGCAACCGCATGGCGGAACTGTTGATCGACGACCTCGCGATCCTCCGGCAAGACGTGCTCCAAGAACATTTCGTACGTCCATTCGGAAAGCAGCGACTCGTAGCCGAAGATCTGGTCGTGGCGGAGCGAACGATGCGCCGTGTGATCTGTGAGGTCCAAGTCCCAGGCCCCGGCGTCGATGACCTCCAGTGCGAATTCCACCCGCTCTTCGCTCTCCCTCAGCGACTCCTCCATCTTCCGCCGCTGCGGACTTTGCAGAACCTCCCAGCAGCCGTCATTGTTGACCAAGGCGAGGGGGTGATGGCGAAGCACGTCGAGGATGTCGGCGCCGCTGCACTGCTGGATGGGATAAGCACACGCGACGAGGAGCCGGAGAGAACCGATCATCCTGTCCGCAGCCGCTTCGTAATCGGCGAACGCTCTCCACGTGCTCTCGCCCAGCCACGATTCGTTCGCCGCGACCCGCAGCCCCGCGTATCCTTGGGCCAAGGCCGTGCGCTCCTTCTCAGCCCAGCCTTCCAGCACGCGCTCGGGCTCGAATTGTCCGCGAGGAGCGTACCACTGGCGGGAGTCCAGGAATTCGATCTGGCCGCGGTGGATTCGCTCTTCCAGATCGGGCACGGCGCCGGCAAGGGCGTGGCGTGCTGCTACGGCTCCCACAGGTTCGGAGGTGATCCACATGCAGGACTCGTTGTCCCGCAGGCCGCGCTGGAAGAATGGCAGCGACACATCAAGCAATTCCTGGGGCGTCTCGTAGAACTGGCAGAAATGCGTTCCCCAGGGCACGTCGCCGAGCGCTTCCACACCCGAGTGTCGCATCCCTCGAATCATCCCAGCCTCCCTTCGATTGCGAGGCAGTTTGGCGATGAGCCGGCAGGCCTTTCGGCGAGCGTCTCTCGTGCGCGGCCGGCCTGGATGTGAATCGTGCGGCAGAACGGAGGACACCCGAGACGCACGCCATGTTGGCAACCAGCGTAGCAGCTCTGCCTTGCTGGAGGAAGGCCGTCGTGCTGCAAAACGCCTGATTCGCCGGGCGAAAATCTTAGCCACGGGCTGCGGCTTGTCGTCGTCAACAACGGCCGCATACGGAAGTATACGCGCGTCGATGGTCACGGGGACCAGACGGCATAATCTTGGGGCATTTGCTGACCCCCCGGCAGATGCTCGGCCGGGTGTTGTCTGGAGCGCGAGCGAAGCTGCGGCGGGCCAAGCGAAATGTTGGCCCGCTTCGTGTTAGCCTTC